>JAAZFP010000399.1 GCA_012511645.1 Microbacteriaceae bacterium | reverse complement strand
GATGCCGAAGAGCGGCAGCAGCAAAAACGCCTGCAGCAGGCCGGTGACCTCGCCCAAGAATCCGAACGCCATCGGCCCGATCAGCATGGAGGTGTACCCGATCGCCGAGACCGCTGCCACGTCACGAATTGCGGTCTTGGCGCGGTCAGCCGCGGCCGAGATGGTGATCGGCCACGCGGCTCCGGCGCCAAAACCCCACGCGAGCGTACCGATGATCATGGCGGCGGGTCCCGGAACGAGCGACACGACGAGCACACCGATCGAGCCGAGCGACAGGCCGACACGCAGCACTGCGGTGCGGCTGAAGCGCATGAGCAGTGGGGTGGCGATGAGTCGCGACGCGACCACCGAGGCGTAGAAGAGGCCGAGCATGATGGCACCGAACTCGTTTGAGACTCCGCGGCCGTCGACGAGCGCGAGCGGCAGCCAGTCTGAGGCAGACCCTTCGAAGAGCCCCGCTGAGAGGGTGATCAGACCAATGAGCAGCACACGCGGATCGCGCCAGGGGCTGTATCGCCCCGAAGAACTGACCAGTGCGATTGGCAGAGTGTTGGTGGTGACGGGCACCCGCAGTTCCGCTTCGTCGCGAGGGATCCAGCGCAGCACCCACAGCCCCACGGCGGCAATCACCACCATCACGATGACAAAGTGCAGCTGCAGTGACACCCGCAGCGCCTCGGCCGCAGCGCCGAGCCCAAGCGCCGCGACCGCACCGAGGCTGTAGCAAGCGTGCATCAGGGTCAGGCGCGGGCGGGCAAAGACGTGCTCGGCGTTTGCACCACTCACATTCATGGCGATGTCGGTCAGGCTGAAGCTGACGCCGTAGATGAAGAGCGCGATCAACCCGACGGCCACCTGCCCGTTCACGAGCAGCAGCGCCGCAAGCGGCAGCATCGCGCACTTCACGATGATCGACATGAGCAGGGTGCGGCGGGGGCCAGTGCGCTCAATGAGGCCGCCAGAGAAAATGAGCCCTGCGAGACTGCCGACGGCCAGGCACAGCCCATACACGCTCATCTGCAGCGTGGAGGCCTGCATTTCATCACGCAGGCTCGGCAGCCGGCTGAGCCAGGTCGCAAAGCTGAACCCCATCGCAAAGAAGAGCACGAGGCAGGCGGCCACCCAGCGTGTTATGGCAGCGGGGCTGGGCGAGAAAGCTGCGTGCACAGAATGATTCTAGGGGCGTGCGTGGCGAGAACTTGCCATCGTGGAGAATCGCCTAGGCCTCGGTGCGGCCAATGCCATACGCTTCACGAGTGAAGATGCGAACAGGTGTGGTTCTTGGCGTGGTCTGCGTTCTGCTGATGAGCGGCTGCGCAAGTGAAACGGGTGGCGGGCTCGACAGCGCGGGCGCGGCGCAGCAGCGCGCCTTTCCAGCCGTCTACGATCAGGTCCTCGATTGGCAAGCCTGCGATAGCTCGTTCGCATACGCGGACGATTTGCCTGAGCTGTTCGAAGAACGGGGCGGCAACGCTGAAGGCCTCAGGTGCGCTGAGGTGACGGCGCCGCTCGACTGGGAGGACCCTCAGAACGAAGACACGATCACGCTCTCAATCCTGCATCTTCCCGCGAGCGGTGACGAACCCTTGGGTACGTTGCTGAGCAACCCGGGAGGCCCGGGATCGAGCGGCACCGAGCTCGCGCTAGGGCTTGGCGTGAACCCAAGCTTTGCCACGGTTGCACAACACTACGACCTGCTGGGCTTTGACCCGCGTGGCATACAGCGGAGCAGCGCGGTCGAGTGCGAGAGCGAGAGCGAGATCCTTGAACTGGTGATCGCGCTCTGTGTGGAGAACGATCCACTCGCCTCATCGATGGGCAGCGCACAGGTCGCTCGCGATATGGAGCTGCTCAGGCACCTGATGGGTGATGACGTGCTGAACTATGCCGGCTTCTCGTATGGCACTGTCATTGGCGCAAGTTATGCGACGCTGTTCCCTGAACGGGTCGGCCGGATCATGCTTGATAGCGCGTGGCCGACCGACTGGTCAAGTGCGTTGGGCAGCTACCAGCAGCGCGAGGCGGTTGCCCACTCACTCAATCAGCTACTTGCGGAGTGCGGAACGACGTATGCGGTTGCGCTCTGTCCTCTCGACGGCCAGAAGGCACTGCTCGAAACGACCGCTGACCTCGATGGACAGCCGCTGCGTGCGACGGACGGTACGGAAGTGACCGGGACGATGTTCAGTGGGTATCTGACGGCCGCGCTGTATGTGCTCGGCGAGATGCGCAGTGATCAGCTGACGACGGCCGGCGAAGCGCTTGCGGGCAACCAGGTCGCAATTGATGAGATTGCCTCGAGCATGAGCAGCGGAGGCGCGGCCGTGGGCGCAAGCGGGATGCTCGTGCGGTGCCTTTCGGCCCCGCTGAACACCAACCTCGCGGGGGTCTATCACTACATCGAGGCTCAGGGGCTTCCGGAGCTG
>JAAZFP010000398.1 GCA_012511645.1 Microbacteriaceae bacterium | reverse complement strand
AGTGTAGGCACACAGCGCATTGTTCGAGGCAGGGCCGCGGCCGCTTGACCAGGTCTCTTCGCCGAGCCCAAATGCTGCGAATGATGCGGCGGTTGCCGTGCCCGAACCGTTCGACGACCCAGAGGCGAATGGCGCCGTCAGATACGCGGCGTTGTAGGGGCTTTCGGCGCGGCCGTAGACGCCGCGCTGCATACCGCCGTTGGCCATGGGTGGCATGTTCGTGAGCCCCAGGCAAATCGCTCCCGCTTCGCGCAGTCGCTCGATGGTGAAGGCGTCGCGTTGCGCGATGAGCGTGGCAAAGGCAGGGCTGCCCGCCGCGGCCGTCAAACCCTTCACGAGATAGCTGTCTTTTGCGGTGTAGGGGATGCCGTCGAGCGGGCTCAGCGCCTCGCCGCGTGCGCGGCGCTCATCCGATGCGCGCGCCTCATCGAGAGCGTGCTCGTTGCGCACAATTACGGCGTTCAGCGCGGGCTCGGTGCCCGGCGCGGCGTAGGCCTCGATGCGGGCAAGGTAGGCCCCCACGATTTCAACGCTCGTGGTCTTGCCTGTCTCGAGTGCGCCGCGCAGGTCGGCAATGCTGGCCTCAACAACGTTGATCATGAGGTGACCCGAGGCTGTTGCTGGGTGATGCAGTGCACACCGCCGCCGCGGTCAAAGATGGGGCGGGCGTCAACGGTGACGACGCGACGGCCGGGATAGACGGACTCGAGCACTTCGCGCGCGTGCTCGTCAGCGGCGGGGTCGCCCAAGCAGCACGCGATCACGCCGTCGTTCACGACGAGGTGGTTGACGTAGCTCCAATCGACAAAGCCATCACGATCGCGCAGGGTGCTGGGCCCGGCGATGTCGACAATGGTGAAGGGCCGACCGGCGGCGTCGGTCTGCCCGCTCAGAAACTCTCGCAGTTGCGCGGTGACTTCGTGGTCGGGGTGTTCGGGATTGGGCTGTGCGTGCAGCAGAATCACGCCGGGGCTCGTGATCGTGGCAACGATGTCGACGTGGCCGCTCGTGCCGAAGTCGTCGTAGTCGCGGGTGAGCCCACGAGGCAGCCAGACCGCGTGGTGGGCGCCTATGGTGCGGGCCATCTCGGCTTCGACGCTCGCCTTCGTGGCGTAGCAGTTGCGGCGATGGTCGAGCTGTACGGTTTCGGTGAGCAGCACGGTGCCCTCACCGTCAACTTGGATACCGCCGCCCTCGTTCACGAGGAGCGAGTGGATGCGCTCAGCGCCGGTGAGTTCAGCCAACAGTGCCCCGTGCTGAGCCGAGTTCTGCCATTCGTCCCATTCGTGGTCACCCCCGCCGTTGAACAGCCAGGTGACGGCGCCGAGTTCGCCGGGGCGCTCGTCGTCAAGCACGAAGGTGGGGCCAGAATCACGCATCCAGAACTCATCGACGGGGGCTTCGACGAGGTCAATGCCGGCGCTCAGCATGCGGCGGGCGCGGCTCATCTCGGTGGGGTCGACGACCATGGTGACGGGTTCGAACTCGACGATAGTGTTCGCGGTCTCGGCCCATGCGGCATAGCCTTCTTCGCGCTCAGCGTCGGTGTCACCGAGGGTGAAGCCTTCGCGGGGGAACGTCATCCAGGTGCGCTCGTGCGGGTCGGTTTCTGAGGGCATGCGCCACGCCATGGGAGTCTCCTTCGTCGGAATGGTGACCCTGACTCGACAGACCGAGGAGATCTGGCACTCATGCGGGTCACGCACTACGCTTGTTGATCAGGTGATCAAGAGCGGGTATCGCTAATGTACCCAGTGGACTGCCGAATCGTCAACTGCGAAGAGTGAGAAGGTCAGAATGAGTGCGACGAACGCGAAACCTGCGGGCCGTGTCGCGCACGACCGGTCACCACGCACGAGCCGCAAGTCAGCGGCCGAACGCCGGGCAGAAATCGCAGACGCCGCTGAGACGCTCGCCCGAGAGGCGGGCCTTTCTGCCATCACCATGCGCGCCGTTGCCGCCCAGCTCGGCGTCGCCCCAACCCTCGTGGTGCACCACGTGCCCAGCATGGATGGGCTTGTCGCCGACACCTTCGAACGCATCGTCGCGGCAGAACTCGCCGAGGTGTCGAGCAGTGTGCAGGAGGTTGCTGAGGGGGGTGAGCGACTCGAAACGCTGCTGCGCATCGTGCTCGACGGCACGCGCACCGAAGTGACGCAGGTGTGGGTCGAGTCGTGGGTGCTGGGGCGAAAGAACCCGAATCTTGCCGAGCGAGTGCGAACCCAGTCCACCGCGTGGCGAGCCTGCCTCGCCGCGTGCATCGAAGATGGTGTGCGCGCGGGTGTTTACCGCGCGGGCGATACCGAGGCGGTGGCGGGGCAACTGCTCGGCATGATTGACGGCATTGGCGCGCACTCCCTCGTCGGGTGGCACGACGATGATCACCGCGTCGAGCTCATGCTGCGCGCGGCCCGCGCGATGCTCAGGGGGTAGCGATCCTCGCACGCTCGCGAATGCCGAGCAGCAGCAGCTCAAGCCCGCGTTCGAAGAGTTGCACATTGCGGGCCCGCCCCTGCGGGTGTGCTGCGATGAGTTGCTCCATGCGGGGGTGGCGGTTGGTGGGTTGAAAGATCGTGTCGGGGGAACCCGCATCGAGTGCGACCCCGAAGATGAATGCCTCGATAGTTTCTGCAGTGCTCAGCTGCTCGTGCTCGGGAATGCCCGCCTCGGCGAGTGCGTCGACCAGCACGGCGTAGAAGTCGAGGGTCACCGGTTCGTCGATCACGACGCTGACGAGCAGAGGCATGACTCGCGGGTGGTTGCCGTAGAGGTGCCACAGGTGCAGAGCCGAGGATCTCACGGTGTCCTCCCACGACGCCTTCGGATCGGGTGTCAGTGGGTGCTCATTCACGAGCACCTCGCGCATGGCGTGAATAATGCCGACCCGCCCATTCACGTGGTGATAGATCGACGAGACGCTCACTCCGAGCCGCTTCGCGAGCGGCATCACCTGCAGCTCATGGCCGGAATCGACCAGTGCAATCGCGGCACGGGCAATGCGCTCTCTGGTGAGCAGTGCGGTCCTTGGCCTGGCCATGCATCCTCCGGCGGTTAGTTGACATTTCTGCTCTCTAGGGTGCACCATATCCTGTAACCGAAAAAGTTTCGATTAATTTTGGTGCGGAGTCTCACCGCTCGACCACGACCCTGCCACTGGTGTCACGCCACCATGCCATCAGAGAGGATGCCACTATGTCGACCGCCGCTTCCCAAGCGCAGCAGGGCGCCACTCCCGCGCACCACGCCAGCGCAACGCCAGATCCACGAGTGCCACTCGGCTGGAAGAACGGCAGCGCCGTCTTCATGCTGTCGCTCGCAGGGCTCATGATGGCAAACCTCGCACCGCTGATTATGAGCGTGCTCGGAGAACTCGGCTTCGACATCATCGACCAGGGCAACATTCTCACCTGGGCGCTGCTCGCCTCTGCCGTCGTCGGCCTCGGCACAGCTCGCCTCGCCGCCGGCGCATATCGCCGCCAGCTCGCTATCGCCGGGCTCATCGTTGCCACCGTCGGCTTCGGCCTCGCAGCCACCCTCGCAAGCACCGCGGTGGTCGTCACCGCGTTCATCATCGGCGGGGCCGGCGTCGGCACCGCAATTGCCGCATCGGGTGCCGCGCT
>JAAZFP010000397.1 GCA_012511645.1 Microbacteriaceae bacterium | reverse complement strand
GCCGTTCGGAGTGAACGGGGTCACAGCGGCAATCGCCGCCTGGGCGGCGCTTGCGGCCTACCTGTGGTTTGTGTCGATCAGCATTGCGCTCTCAGTCATCGACTTTGAGCTGCAGCGACTGCCCGACGCGATCGTGTTGCCGAGCATCGGCGTCGTCGCCGGGCTGCTCTCGCTCTCGGCTGTGCTGGGCGGCAACTGGGCGCAACTCATCGCGGTAATCGGGGGAGCGGCCGCGCTGTTCGTCTTCTACTTCGTCATCGTGCTCGTCTACCCGAAGGGCATGGGTGGGGGAGACGTGAAGCTCGCACCCGTCGTCGGCGCGGCCCTCGGCTATATCGGGTGGGACGCCGTGATCGTCGGTGGGTTCGCCGGGTTTGCGATCGGCGCGATCGTTGGGCTCGTCGTGATGGCGGTGCGCCGAGTGGGGCGAAAGCACGCGCTGCCGTTCGGCCCGTGGATGCTCGCGGGCGCGTGGCTCGGCATCGTTCTTGGCCCACAGATCATGTTGGCGTATTTGCGACTCGTCGGGCTGCAATGATCTTTGTGACACCTGCACAGTAAATGCTGCCCAGCGCGGTAGGCCGGGGCGGGGATATTCGTACTGCATCTATGGATTGCACTACACCACTGAATTGAAGGGAACCGAATGGCCGATCGACTCGTCGGGCTCGACATCTCGAGCCGTCGGTTGCTGGCTGTCGAAGTGATCGGCAGCAACACGCGCCACCCAAAAATCAGTCAGGTGCACTCCGTCGACCTGCCCGAGGGGGCCGCGCGCGACTCCGAGGTGACCGACATTCCCGCAGTGTCGAACGCACTGCAACAACTCTGGCGCGAGGGCGGGTTCAAAACCAAACGCGTGGTGCTTGGCGTCGGAAACCAGCGGGTGCTGGTGCGCGACCATCAGGTGCCCGTGATGCCCATGGCCCAGCTGCGTGAGGCTCTGCCGTACCAGGTTGCAGACCTCCTGCCCGTGCCCGTCACGGAAACGATTCTCGACTACTACCCGCTTGCTGAGGTTGAGGGCAGCGATCCTCCCGAAATGAGCGGACTGCTCGTCGCCGCGATTCGAGAAAACGTCGAAGCGAACGTCGCGGCGGTCGAAGACGCGGGCTTCAAAGTGGTAGCCGTTGACCTGTCACCATTTGCCATGGTGCGTGCGCTGGCCAGAGCCAATCAGCTCGAGGGCACGAAGTCAGTGGTCATGATCGGCGATCGAACCACGTTCATTGTCGTCGCAACAGACGGTGTGCCACAGTTCGTGCGCATCGTGCCCGCGGGTGGTGACACCATCACCGATGCCATCGAGCTGTCGGCCGAGGTGTCGTTCGAAGAGGCCGAAGAAATGAAATACCTCACCGGTCTTGAAAAGGGCCTCGATCCCGAATTCTCAGAACTGTCAGACGCGACCCTCGGCGCGCTGCGCAACATCATTGGGGCCGTGCGCAGCACCAACAACTACTTCTTGGGCAACCACCCGAACGAAGAAATCGACGGTGTGGTCGTGGTCGGCAGGGATGTGCGCGTGCCCGGCCTTGTGCAGGCGCTTGGCGAGCACGTGCAGCTGCCAGCAGTCGTTGGTGCCCCATTGCAGGCGACGAAGCTCGTGCGCGATGCTGACACCGAGGTGCTCGGCGCATTTGAGCCCGAGCGCGCAGTTCCCCTCGGCCTAACTCTCGGAATCAGGTGAGTCATGGCATCCCCTAATC
>JAAZFP010000396.1 GCA_012511645.1 Microbacteriaceae bacterium | reverse complement strand
GTCGATGCGCCACCCGCAGTCGCGTTCGATGAGGTGACGAACGGATAGGTGCCGTGGTCAATGTCGAGCATCGTCGCCTGGCCGGCTTCAAAGAGCACGGTCTTGTCTGCCTGCATCGCCTCGTGCAGCAAGAGCCCAGTGTCACACACCATCGGCTCGAGCATCTCGCGGTAGGTGAGCAGCTCATCCACGACCTCATGAACGCCAATCGCGCGTCGGTTGTAAATCTTGACAAGCACCTGGTTCTTGAAGTCGAGGGCAGCCTCGACCTTCTGACGCAGAATGCCTTCGTCGAAGATGTCCTGAATGCGAATGCCGACCCGGTTGATCTTGTCAGCGTAGGCGGGGCCGATGCCACGGCCCGTCGTGCCGATCTGACGCTTGCCCAAGAAACGTTCGGTCACCTTGTCGAGCGTGCGGTGATATGCCGTGATCACATGCGCGTTTGCGCTGACTTTCAGACGCGAAACGTCGACGCCGCGCGCGCTGAGCGCCTCGAGCTCGTGACGCAGCACCTCAAGGTCGACGACCACGCCGTTGGAGATGACCGGGGTCACACCCGGTGTCAAGATGCCAGATGGCAGCAGGTGCAGGGCGTACTTCTCGTCGCCCACCACCACGGTGTGCCCGGCGTTGTTACCGCCGTTGAACTTGACGACATAGTCAACGCGACTGCCGAGCAGATCGGTCGCACGCCCCTTGCCTTCGTCGCCCCACTGGGCACCGGTAATCAGCACTGCGGGCATTTCAGCCCCTCCTCGCCTTAGGGTTATCGCTGAATCAGCGGAAATTCACGAACTGCAGCGCCGTCTCAACGTCGGCGCCCTTGAGCAGTGCGATGGTATCTTGCAGGTCATCGCGACTCTTTGAGCTCACACGAAGCTCTTCGCCCTGAATCTGCGATTTCACGCTCTTCGGGCCTTCGTCACGAATGAGTTTGTTCAGCTTCTTCGCCGTCGCCTGGTCGATGCCCTCTTTGAGCTTCACCTCGAGTCGGTACTCCTTGCCGCTCGGGTATGGCTCGCCAGTATCAAGCACCTTGAGCGACATACCTCGCTTGATGATCTTCGACTGGAGCACATCGAGCGCAGCATTGACACGCTCTTCAGTGTTTGCCTTCAGCATGATGACCTTGTCGTTCAGGGTCACATCTGCGCCGACGCCTTTAAAGTCGTAGCGCTGCTCAATCTCTTTGCGCGCCTGGTTCACCGCATTCTCGACTTCCATCGAATCGAGCTTGCTCACGACGTCAAACGTTGAATCTGCCATGCCTCCAGCGTAGACGATGCGGTCACAAAGCGTGGATTCGGCGTGTGATGGCTGCCCGGCAGCCGCGCATGCGAGAGTGAGCCCGTGTGATGACCCCGACATATATTACGAATTGTGATGCGATCGTAAGCCTGGCGTTATGCGGAGCCTGGCGGTCGCGAATACGATGTGTGCACTGTGCCTTTGATTTTTGCGAAGCACCACATCACCGCACTTCGTTTCTGGCGTTCGTCCCAGCCGGATCCCGAAGCATCTAGGAGCCCCATGCACGACACCGCTGTTCCCCCTCACACCCGTTCACGCAGGTGGCGTTCGGTCGCTGCCGCCACAGTTGCCGCCGCGGCCCTCGTGCTGAGCGCGTGCGCGAGCGGCTCATCTGCACCCGCGGGCCCCGCGGGCGAAGGCGGCGAACTCGACACGGTGACCGTGGCGTTTCCGGGATCACTCGCGAACCTCTACATCGGCCAAGAGGGCGGCATTCTGAACTATTACCTCGCAGCAACGGTGCAAGAAGGGCTCGTCAGCATCAACGATGAGGGCCAGTTCGAAGCGGCCCTCGCCACAGGCTGGGAGATTCCGGACGAGAACACCTATGTGTTCACCCTGCGAGACGATGCGAAGTTCCACAACGGCGACCCGGTGACGGCAGACGATGTCGTGTTCAGCATCGAGCAGGCAGCGAACCCAGAGACCTCGCTCAGCACCTCCTACTACCTGTTCAATCTCGCATCGGTCGAGAAGACCGGAGACAACGAGGTCACCGTGACCACGGGATACCCGGATGCCTCGTTCTTGTCGGCGCTATCCAACGTGGGCGCGCTCGTCGTCACGCAGCAGTCTTACTGGGAGGAGCACGGCGGCGCCGTCGGCACCAGCTCATCGCTGCTCATGGGCACCGGCCCTTACCAGGTGACCGAGTTTCAGCCAGATTCACACGTGCTGCTCGAACGGGCAGACACCTGGTGGGGTGAGGCTCCGAAGGTGAACGAGATCCGCATCGACTTCATCCCCGATGAGAACACGCGTCTTCTCGCAGCCCAAAAGGGTGAGATTGATGTGGCGTTCAATGTGCCCATCAACCAGGCGCAGCAGTGGGAACAGATTGGCGACGGCCGCGTTGAAGCGGTTAACGACCTCTCCTACGTCGGCCTCATCTTCGATCAGAACGTTGCCCCGTTTGATGACCCAGATGTGCGGGCGGCAATCGCCCACTCGTTCGATCGCGAGCTCGTCGCCGAGCGTCTGCTGCGCGGCTACGGCGAGGTCGCTACCGCCATTATGACGCCCGAATCGCTCGGCCAGGCATACTCTTCTGAGGCCGCACACGAGCTCCTTGCCACCGTGCCCCAGTTTGACTTCGATCTTGACCAGGCGCAACAGCTGCTCGATGGATCATCCGCAGCGGGTGGCTTCGCCACCGAGCTCACCTTCCCGAACACCGGGCCTCAGCTCGGCACCGCCGCCCAGGCGCTCGCCGAGAATGTGAAGCAGCTGGGCATCGACCTGTCGGTGCGCGAGGTGCCGCTCGAGGAGTGGCTCGCAACCATCGGCGACGGCGAGCACGGGCTCGGATTCATGTGGTACTTCTCGACAACCGGTGACCCCGCCGAGGTCAACAGCTACCTGCTCGGTCCCGAGAACCCCAACGGCTGGGTGAGCGATGAAGCCCAGGCGCTCATCGAGGAGGCGAGCGCGCGCACCGATCCGGCCGAGCGCAGCGACGCCCTGCGGGCCCTCGAGACACTCGGCGCCGACAACGCGGTGAATGCTCCGCTGTGGTGGGGCCAGACGATCACCTACTTCAAGAACACGGTTGGGGTCGACTCGTTCAGCCCGTTCACCTTCTTGGGTCCGTGGGGCGCGAGCCTCCATGGCACCAACTGATCGGCAGTCACGCAGCCGAGTGGCGGGGGTGCTCACACGCACCCTCGCCACTCGGCTCATCAGCGTGCTGATCATCCTGCTGATCATCTCGTTTCTCACGTTCTCGCTGGTCTACCTCGCGCCGGGCGACCTGGTGCGCACGCTCATCGGCAATCGACCCGTCAATGCTGAGACCATTGCCGCGGTACGTGCGCAGTATCGACTCGATGACCCCTTCTTCGTGCGCTATTTCGATTGGCTGTGGTCGGCGATTCGCGGTGACTTTGGCATGTCAATCAGGCTGCAACAACCGGTATCCGAGGTGCTCGCCGCTCGGCTGCCGTTCACGGGCCTGCTCGCGCTGCTGGCGTTTCTCGTGGCACTGGTCACCGCGATTCCGTTCGGCGTGTTGAGTGCCGCGCATGAGGGCCGCTTCGGTGACCGCGCGTTCAGTGCTGCAGCCCTCGTCGGCCTCAGCGCCCCCTCATTTGCCGTAGCCATCGTGCTGCTCTATGTCTTCGCAATGCTCATTCCGCTCTTTCCGGTCTATGGCGGGGGCCGCGGCGGCCTCAGCACACTCTGGCATCTCACCCTGCCCGCGATCGCCCTCGCGATCGGCATCGGCGCGATTCTGCAGCGCATCACCCGAGCCGCCGTACTGCGTGAGTTGCAGAGCGACGCGGTGACCTTCGCCCGAGCTCGGGGTCTCAGCGAACGCGAGGTGCGGCGCATCGCGCTGCGCGGGGCGCTCATTCCGATTGTCACGGGCGCGGGACTCATCCTCACCTTCATGGTGGGCGGCACGATCATTGTCGAAACGGTCTTCGCGCTGCCAGGCATCGGCTCGTTGCTGCAAGAAGCGGTCTTCTTCAAGGATCTGCCCGTCGTGCAGGCGCTCACCCTCGTGATTGCGGCCGTTATTGCGGTGATCACCATTGCGGTCGACCTGAGCTACCTCGTGCTTGATCCGCGCGTGCGGGCAAAGGAGCTGACACGATGACCCTGAACGCCCTGCCCAAAACGCGTCTGACCCCGATTCGCGGCATGGCTCCCAGACGTGACTGGGCCGTCATCGCATCGGCCGTGTTGCTCGCCGCGGTCACCATCATCACCCTGATATCGCCCTGGCTCATCGGCCCCGCGACCTCACAAAGCATCCTCGACTCGCTCTTGCCACCGGGAACCCCCGGCCACCCCCTCGGAACAGACGAGTTGGGCCGCGACGTGTTGCTACTTACCCTCGCGGGCACCGGCTCAGCGATCGCGGGGCCCGTCGTGATCGCCGTCGGATCCATGCTGCTTGCCGTGCTCTTCGGCACACTCGCGGGATATCTCGGCGGCACCGTCGACAGCATCATCGGGCGCGTCGTCGACGTGCTGCTCTCGC
>JAAZFP010000049.1 GCA_012511645.1 Microbacteriaceae bacterium | reverse complement strand
CCGCTACGTGGCTCCGACCGGCATCGATCCGGTGACCTTTCGATTTTCAGTCGAACGCTCTACCAACTGAGCTACAGAGCCCTGACGACTACCAGAAGCACTCGCCAGAGATGAAGAAACCCTTCCGAAGAAGGGCGCCTCATCTGCGACCCTGACGGGACTTGAACCCGCGACCTCCGCCGTGACAGGGCGGCGCGCTAACCAACTGCGCTACAGGGCCATGATTATTTAATTGTAAGTGGTAGCCAGTGACCCCAACGGGATTCGAACCCGTGCTGCCGCCGTGAAAGGGCGGTGTCCTAGGCCGCTAAACGATGGGGCCTAGGCGCTTTCACGCCATCGGCTACCGAGAAGTAAGCTTACGATGAATCTCACACCGGGCGCAAATCGAGAAGCAAATTCGGGAGAAATTGCCGTGAAATCCGCGTAACCATGCGAACTCTCGACGCTGCTGCCGCTGGCTAGTACCCAGCGAGCGCCCGCTGCACGCGCTGCAGCGAAATGTTCTCGTGCAGCATCACTCCCGAATCGGTGCGCTGCTCGAAGTCAAAACCCAGTTTGCCCTGAATGAGCATGCCAATGAGGTACGGCTCGTTCGGGTTCCACAGCACCCATGTGGGCTGCCCGTGCGTGTTGTTGCCGAGAAACGTCACTTCAATCTCTCGGTTGCCGACACGCTGCATCGAAGGAACCATGGCTCGCGTCGAAAGCGTAACCTCACCTGACTGCTGCACCTGACTCATGCCTCGATCCTAACGAATACCGCGAACACATGCACCGCGCTTTTCATTCGGGTGCCCCATCGGCCGAGCATTGCCCCGCTATGCGCCTGAAAAGAAACTTCCCGCCACCCGGGCAAGACCGTGTAGATCGTCGACGTGTGCGAGCTCTCTGGCCGAGTGCATCGACAGGAGCGGAACCCCAACGTCGACCGTGCGAATGCCGATCCTGGTCGCCGTGATCGGCCCGATGGTCGAACCACAGGGCACCGTGTTGTTCGAGACAAACACCTGGGTGGGCACGTCGGCCGCATCACAGCATCGATGCCACAGTGAGGCACCGTGCGCATCGGTGGCGTAGCGCTGGTTGGCGTTCACCTTGAGCATCGGCCCCTGCCCCGACAGCGGATGCACATTGGGATCGTGTTTCTCGTGGTAGTTCGGATGCACCGAATGCCCCGCATCGGCCGAGATGCACCATGACTCGGCGTTGGCACGCGCCGCATCCTCGGCGGTCGCCCCAAGCCCCTCACGGATGCGCCCGAGCACATCTTCGAGCATGGGACCATGGGCACCCGAACGCGAGTTCGATCCGAGCTCCTCATGGTCGAAGGCCGCGAGCATCGCGATGGTGCCGGGCGCAGGATCGGTCTCAACGAGCGCCACGAGACTCGCAAAGACTGAGCTGAGGTTATCGAGGCGCGGCGACGCAAACAAGTCCCCCGCCGCACCAATGCGTGCCGCGCGCTGCGTGTCAGCGAGTCGCACATCAGCACCGCTCACCTCGGCCGGATCGACACCGGCGGCCTGCGCGATCAGGTCGAGCGCCGAAGCCTCGCCAGCGGCAAGCACGGGCTGCGTGTGTCGCTGGCGGTCGAACTTCGGCGAGCTGCCACCGTCGTGGTCGAGGTGGATCGCGAGCATGGGCACGCGAGCGACCGCCTCAGTGCGCACGAGATGCTCGGCCCCATCGGTCGTGACGATGCGCCCCGCAATTGCGAGGTCGCGGTCGAACCAGGTGCTGAGCAGCGGGCCGCCATACACCTCGACGCCGGCCTGCGCCCACCCAAACGCGTGAAAGTCGGGCTTGGGCTTGAGCATCAGACCGGGCGAGTCGGTGTGACTGCCAAGCACACGGACCGGGCTAGTCGTGCTCACCTCTGCCCCGGCATGCCACGCGATAATTGCACCATCACGCCGCACGAACGCTTTGCCACCCGGTTCGAGCGGCTGCCACTCATCAGCCTCGCGCACCTCGACGAAGCCGTGAGCGGTCAACTCAGCTGCGACCGCTGCGACCGCGTGATACGACGTGGGCGACGCATCAACGAAGTCGATGAACCGCTCGATGTATGCGTCACGGTCGGTCAACAGGGGCGTTTTCGTGGTGGTCACGGTGTCCTTTCAGAACCTCATGTGCGGGGGTGTGCGACTGGCGGTCTCGTACGACCTAGCTCTCGTCAGCGTCCTTCGCTGGCGCTTCGAACGCGGTCGCAAACTCTGCGAGCAGGCGCGCACCGAACCCGGTCGAACCGGTCGAGCGCCACAGATCATCACTCTCAGCCTGCATGGTGCCAGCAATGTCGAGGTGGCCCCAGGGCAACCCGTCCACGAACTCATTCAAGAAGAGCGCGGCGAGGATCACGCCCGCATACTGCCCACCGATGTTCGACAGGTCTGCCACATCGCTCTTGAGCTGGTCGCGATAGCGGTGGTCGAGCGGCATGCGCCATGTGTTCTCGTCGGTGAGGTCGGCGGCGGCCTGCAGCTGCTCAGCCACCTCGTCGTTGTTTGCGAGCATCGCCGCGGTCTTGGTGCCGAGCGCCATCATTGCGGCACCGGTCAGGGTGGCAATGTCGACGATCGCGTCAGGGCGGCGCTCTTCTTCGGTTGCAAGCACAAGCGCGTCGGCCATCACGAGGCGCCCCTCGGCGTCGGTGTTCTTCACCTCAACGGTGGTGCCACCGCGAATGGTGAGCACATCACCGAGCTTCGTAGCGCTTCCCGAGGGCATGTTGTCGGTGCACATCAGCCAGCCGGTCACCGCGGTGGTCGCGCCAAGCTCGCGCAGCGAGGTCATTGATGAGAAGACGGCTGCTGCGCCCATCATGTCGAGCTTCATCGCGGCGTGCATCGCGTTCGACGGCTTCAGGCTGATGCCGCCCGAGTCATACATGATGCCCTTGCCCACGAGTGCGAGGTGCGGCGTCTCATCATCGCTGCCCTCGGGCACATAGCGCAGCTTGATCATGCGGGGTTCTTCGATGCTGCCCGCGTTCACGCCGAGCAGGCCACCGCAGCCGAGGTCGATGAGCTGCTGGCGGTCGAACACCTCTACCTCGAGCCCAAAGTCGGGGCCGATCGCGCTGACGAGGTCAGCGAACTTTGCGGCACTCAGGTGGCGAGGTGGGGTGTTGCCGAGGTCCCGGGCGAGGCTCGCGGTGCGGGCGAGGATCAGGCCTCGCTCCACCCCAATCTCAGCCGCCTCAGCGTCTTCGTCGGCGAGCACGAGCGCAAGCTTTTCAAGCTGCACGGTCTTCGCGTCGGTCTTGAGCGCTTCAAAACGGTAGCGGCTGAGCACAGCGCCCTCGGTCGCCGCCTGGGCGACCAGTTCTGCGGTGAGCTCAGCCACATCCACGCCGTCAGCGCTCAGCACCGCGCGAAGGTCAACGGCAAGTGACGCCGACTCGCGGGCAGCGCGGGTGAATGAGGCGACCGCGTCGCGCAGCTGCGCCACGGTGGACACTCCCTTGCCCGTGCCGACGAGCACGGTGAGGGGTGATCCTGGAAGCGCGAGGGTCTGCCCCTTCTTGCCGGTGAAGCCCGCTGCGGCGAGCGCATCGCGGTTAAGTTCGGTCGGCAGGCCAGCTGGCAGGTCGCCCTCAGCCGCGACGAAGACCGCGACGGCGCCAGCGCCTGCGGCATCGGTGGCCACGGTGATCGCGACCTCTCGCGAGAGTGACGGAGCTGGATCGAATGCGGGATCAATAACAACAGTCATGAGCCCTAGCCTAGCTCGCAGACCGCACGATTCCCTGGGCGGGAATGACCAGGCGAACACCGCGTTATACCCAGCATGAAAGCGTTCGGATTTCTCTCATTTGGCCACTACGCACCGGTTCGCGGCAGCGCGACTCGCACCGCCGGTGACATGCTGCACCAGACCATCGACCTCGCGCAGGCAGCCGATGAGATCGGGGTGAACGGCGCGTATGTGCGCGTGCACCACTTCGCGAGGCAATCCGCGTCGCCGATGCCACTGCTGTCGGCGATTGCCGCGCGCACGAAGCACATCGAGGTGGGCACGGGCGTCATCGATATGCGCTACGAGAATCCGCTGTATCTTGCCGAAGAGGCGGCGGCACTCGATCTGATTTCCAGTCGACGAATTGCGCTCGGCATCAGCCGAGGCTCCCCCGAGCCCGCGGTGCGCGGCTACGAGGCGTTCGGGTACACGGGGTCAGAAGATCCTCGTGGATCAGACCTTGCCCGCGACAAGTTCGAGCTCTTCTTAGACGCGATTGACGGGGATAAGGTCGTCGAGGGCGACCCGCAGATGGTGGGGCCTGGACAACGACTGACCATCGAACCCCTCTCGCCTGGGCTGCGCGACCGCATCTGGTGGGGTGCGGGCAGCCGCGCCACCGCCGAGCAAACCGGCACCCAGGGGCTCAACCTGATGAGTTCGACCCTGCTCACCGAGGCCACCGGGCAGCCGTTTCACGAGCTGCAGCGGGAACAGATCGAGCGCTACCGCGACGCCTATCACGCAGCCGGCCACACCCGCCCGCCGCGGGTGAGCGTGAGCCGCAGCGTGTTTCCCATCATGAATGCCGAAGACGAAATGTTTTTCGGCCTGCCTTCGCGTGAGAACAATGACCAGATTGGGGTCATCGATGGACTGCGCAGCACCTTCGGCAAGACCTATGCAGCAGAACCAGACAAGCTCATCGAGCAGCTGAAGGCCGACGAAGCCGTCATGGCTGCGGACACCCTGATGCTCACGATTCCGAATCAGCTCGGGGTCGAGTACAACCTGCATGTGCTGCAGTCGTTCGCGGAGCACGTCGCGCCGGCGCTCGGCTGGAAGCCGAACTGGGAAGGCCCCGTCGAGGGGTATCCTCTGAGCTAAATCGCAAAAGTGTTACGATGTAACACAGGAGGTCCTCATGGCTACCACCACCGTCACGTTACGTCTCGCGGAGTCCGAGAAGCAAATACTGGCTGACTACGCAAAGACCTTTGGCATGAGCATTTCTGAGTTCGTGCGCACTGCGGCGCTCTCTCGCATCGAAGACGAACTGGATCTGGTCGTCTGGGAAGAAGCCAAGGGCGAGTTTGATGCTGATCCCAAGACGCTCACGGCCGATGAGATAGCGGCAAAATATCTCTAGATGTGGCGTCTTCTCTATTCTCAGCGGGCCGACAAGCAGCTCAGCAAGCTCGATCCGGGTGTTCGCCGCGTCATCGTTGCCTGGCTAAATAAGAACATCGACGGCTGCGACAACCCGCGTTCACAAGGCAAGGGCCTCACTGCGGGGCTGTCGGGCAAATGGCGTTACCGCGTAGGCGATTACCGCGTACTCTGTGAGATCCGCGACTCTGAACTCGTCGTGCTCGCAATTGAGGTCGGGCATCGGCGAGACATCTATCGGTAGATGTCTTTTCGGCGGGCCAGTATCACCACTCAGATCACCTCGTGCGGTGAGTCCCGCTGCCCAAACGTCGCAGGGTCAACGGGCCACTGCGACTTTGGCACACTCTTTTCAAGTACGAGCAGATACGACTCGGTCACAAGATCCTCGATGAGGCCAGAATCGATCATGCCACCGGGCCGGATCGTGATCCAGTGTCGTTTGTTCATGTGGTAACCCGGCGTGATCTCCGCGAAGGCTTCGCGCAGTATGTTCGCATCACCCGGCCTCGCTTTCACGGTGACCACCCCAACACCGTGGAGCTCGGTCTGCAGCATGAAGACCTTGCCCCGCACTTTGTACACATCCCATTCATCGCCAAAAGGATGGGTGAGGTCTGCGCCAGGAAGCTCACTGGCACGTTCACTCGCACAGTGCTGCAGCATCGCGCTGGTCACCGCGGATCTGGAGGCGAGTGGTTGAGCCTCAGGCCAGTGCACCATCGGCCACTCGGCCCTGAACTGAGCAAGCCTGCGTTCAGACCCTGCAGGCTCGCTCATGCTCATCAATTCAGCGTACCGGTGGGCGTCGCTCAGCGCAGGTCACCCAAGCCGCCGATCTATACTCGCCCGATGGCTCTCTGCTATCAATTCGTCAGGATGAAGTCACCACAAAGCCAATCACCGCGCTGGCCAGCGAGAGCACACCCAGCGCGAGCGCTGGCACGAACGACTCTTTGCGGCGTATGTGCACCACGACCGCGCCAATCATGATGATGAGCAGACCGGTCGAAGCAATCGGAGCCAGCACCGGGGCGATGTTCAGCAGCGGCGGCAGGATCAAGCCGATCGCCCCGAGCACCTGGGCGAGCCCGATCAGCTTCACGCTTGGTGCGGAAAAATGCGGTGCCCACGCCATTCCCGAAGCCGCGAGATCCTCGCGAGACTTCATCAGCTTCATAGCGCCTGAAGCCAGAAACGCAAGAGCAAGCAGACCGTTCAACACCCAAAATACGACAATCACAGTGATCAGAATCCATTCTTAGTTACTATTTGTTCGTTACATATCTTTCGTTACTTTCGAAAGCAATACAAAAGGCACCGCGATGTGCCTAACGCCCACGAGGAGAACGAATGCACGCATCCGATGCAGCTCTCGCCAGTACCTCGCGCAAGGCCCATACCGCTGATTTGAGCTACGAGGGCGTCTGCGAGTCACAACAGCCAGACGCGGGCAAGGCGGTGCGCGACCTGCTCGATCGAATCGCGAGCAAGTGGGCGCTGCTCGTGATCTACACGCTCAACCAGTCCACGCTGCGATACAGCGCGCTGCGTGAGCGCATCCCAGGCATCTCACAGCGCATGCTGACGATGACCCTGCGCAACCTCGAACGCGATGGGTTGATCTCACGCACGGTGTACGGAGAAGTGCCGCCGAGAGTCGAGTATTCGTTGACTCCGCTTGGCGAAACCCTCATTGAACCAGCGACGCCCTCGCCAACTGGGCGATCCTCAATCACTCGACGATTGAACGTGCGCGCGAACAATACGATTCAGCGCCGCGGTAGGATATTGACGGCCAACACAGTATTGGCTGTTCTCCCCGTCACGGGGCCACCCCTTCCCAGGTTGGCGTTGCTATGCCCTCTCACTCCCCCGAGTCTTCCGACCCCTCGAGCGAGAATTCTGCACTGATTCCAAAGCAGGTCAAGGTCGTGCTCGCGGTGCTCGTCTCGACCGCATTCATCATGTTGCTCAACGAGACCACCCTCGCGGTCGCGCTTCCCGCGATCATGGAGGACTACGCGATTCCGGCTGAGACCGCACAGTGGCTGCTCACGGGCTTCATGCTCACGATGGCCGTAGTGCTCCCAACGACAGGATGGCTGCTTGAGCGCTTCACCACGCGCTCCGTCTTCGTCTTCGCCTCCGCTTGCTTTCTCTTTGGCACCATTCTGGCCGCCGTCGCGCCGACATTTGCCGTGATGCTGGCGGCCCGCGTCGCACAGGCGATTGCGACGGCCGTGATCATGCCGCTGCTCATGACCGTCACCATGACCATGGTGCCGTTCCAGAGGCGCGGCACGGTGATGGGACTCATTGGCATTGTGATGGCGACCGGCCCCGCGCTTGGACCCACGGTTGCCGGCGCGGTCCTCAGCTTCACCACATGGCACGGCATCTTCTGGGTGATGGTGCCGCTCGGCGCGATTGCCGGTGTCATTGGCACCGCTAAGCTCACCAACATTGGTGAGCCGCGCAGCACACCGTTCGACCTGCTGTCGGTGCTGCTCTCCGCCGTCGCATTTGGCGGCCTCATCTATGGTCTCAGCACCGCGGCAACGCTCGCCTCAGGCGGCGCTGGAGGTGAGGCCTCCCTCATCGCCCTCGGCTCTGGGGTGGTGGGCCTCGGGCTATTTGTGTGGAGGCAGCGCGCACTCAGCCCTCACGGGCGCGCCCTGCTCAATCTTGAACCACTTGCCAACCGCAACTACACGCTCTCACTCGTCGTGTTGGTAACGCTCTTCGGCGCGATGCTGGGTGTGGTCAGCACCCTGCCTCTCTATATGCAGGGATCCCTGCTCGTTTCCGCGTTAGTTGCCGGGCTGGTGTTACTGCCCGGCGGACTCCTCGAGGCGGTGCTTTCACCCATCGCTGGTCGCCTCTACGACGTGTACGGCCCGCGTCCACTCATTGTGCCGGGAATGCTGCTCACTGTCGGAAGCCTGTTCGCACTCGTCTTTGTCACGGAGCACACCTCGGTGATCTTCATCATCGCGATGCATGTGGTGTTCTCGGTTGCGCTGGCACTGCTCTTCACCCCGCTCATGACCACGGCGTTGAGTTCCCTGTCGCAACCCTTGTACAGTCACGGGTCAGCGATCCTCAGCACCCTGCAGCAGCTCGCAGGCGCTGCAGGCACCGCCGCGATGATCGGGGTCTATAGCGGCGTCACCGCCACCGCTGAAGCCCGCGGAAGCAGTGAGCCAGCGGCTCTCGCACAGGGAGCAAGTAGCGCGTTTCTCGTCGCCACGATTCTTGCCGCAGTTGCACTCGTGCTGTCGTTCTTCATCAAGCGGCTGCCGCGCGATCTGGCTCCCACCACTTCGCCGACGCAGTAATCCAGTGCCCGTCGACAGTCAGCGGCAGGTCACGAAGGAGCATTTCACGACCGCCATCTAAAAAATGCCAGTAGAGTGAAAGAGGGGGTAGAACGAGCTCGTCTCGTTCGAAGGGTCATCCGCGTACCACGCCTTGGTGCCCGGCTCAGTAGGTCTTTCGCGAAGGGGACAGGATGCGCAATGTCTGGCGCGTATTCGTGCGTGATCTGAAGCGGTTCGGAAAAGTTCCGCTCGCTTGGGTCATCATTGGCGGGGCGCTCATCACCCCGTCACTGTACGCATGGTTTAACATTTCGGCGTTTTGGGATCCCTTCGATAACACGAAAAACCTCAGCATCGCGGTCGTAAACCTCGATGAGGGTGCAACCTCATCGTTGACCGGCGAGCTCAACGTCGGCGACCAACTCGTCGCGCAGTTGAAAGACAACGACGACCTCGGCTGGCATTTCATGGACAAAGACGAGGCGATGACCTCGATCAAGAGCGGCGAGAGCTTTGCTGCCTTTGTTGTCCCCGAAACATTCTCGGCAGATCTCCTCAGCATCACCACCGGAACGTTCACTCAGCCGAAGCTCGAGTACTACGTCAATGAAAAGCTCAACGGCGTTGCCCCCGAAATCACAGACACCGGGTCAACCACCATTCAGACGCAGATGATCGACGCGTTCACCGCGCAGGTGGCAACCGCGGTCACCGAGGCCATCAAGAGTGGCAGCGGCAGCATTGAGTCGGGGCTGGAGAACGCGCAGTATCAGGCAATCAGCGAACTCGACAAAGCCTCAGAAGCCATCGCCGAGTTGCGCACCCACCTAGCCGAAGTGCAAACACAGATCGACAGCACACGAGTCGAACTCGGCGAAGCCCGATCCACGCTCGCTCTTGTCGACAACACGCTTGGCGACGCGCAGGCTATCCTCGCCGAGGCCATCACGCTGGCCGACCAGGCCCAGGCCGAGCTGCTGAACCTCACCGCGACCGCGACAACAGGCCATGTGATTGGCTCTTCAGCCGTGGCAGAGGCGGCCGCTGGCGCGATCGCTGCCATCGGCAAGCTGAACTCAAGCACCCACGCGCTCTCGTACGCGATTGACGCGCAGCGCACACTTCTGAACGAAGCGTCTGGCCTGCTCTCAGGGATCGACGGCCAACTCGTGCAGACCTCTGCCGCGCTCGTCAGCCTCGACGGTGACTTTGCCGCACTCGAGTCAGACGTGAACGCGGTCATCACCGACCTGCGTGCACTCGGCAGCGCGGCAACCTGGCAGCAGCTCGAAAGTCTCGGCACGCTGAACCCTGAGCAAATCGCCACCTTCATGTCGACGCCAGTGGTAGTCAACCAACACACCATCTTCCCCACCAAGACCTATGGCTCGCTCATGGCCTCGCTCTTCATCAACCTGTCGCTGTGGATCGGCGCCTTCGTCCTGGTGGTCATTCTGAAGCTCGAGGTCGACAAGGAAGGCATCCCTGATCTGACCGAACGTCAGGCGTACATGGGCCGCTGGCTGCTGTTCGCCATGATCGCGGTGATGCAAGCGATTGTGCTGAGCATCGGTAACCTCATGATCGGAGTGCAGCACGTAAACGCATTCGCGTTTATCGTCACACCAATTCTGATCGGGCTCAGTTATCTGAGCATCATCTATGCGTTATCGGTCACCTTTGGCTACATCGGCAAGGGGCTCGCAGTGCTCCTGGTGATTATGCAGATCCCGGGTGCGTCTGGCATCTATCCGATTGAACTCATGCCGCAATTCTTCCAGTCGCTCTATCCGTTCTTCCCGTTCACCTACGGCATCGACGCAATGCGCGAGGTCATCAGTGGCTTCGCTGGCTTCGCCTACTGGCGCTACCTCGGCATCCTGCTGATGTTCGTCGCACTCGCGTTTGTGCTCGGCCTGCTCGTGCGCCGAAAGGTTGCAAACCTGACTCGCCTGTTCACCCAGGAGGTCGGCGAAACCGAGCTCTTCACCAACGAAGAGGGCGCACCATCGGGTCGCGGCTACCGCCTCAACCATGTGTTGCGCGCGCTCGCGAACCAAGCCCAGTACAACGAGCGCCTCGCGAAACGGCGTCTGCCGTTCCTGCGCTCGTACCGCAAGGTGCGCGGAGCCATTCTCATCGTAGGCGGCGTCGGCATCGCGGTGCTCGCGGCACTCGCCATGATCTACCCAGACAACAAGGTCGAGTATGTGGGGCTTTGGCTTCTCTGGTTGCTCATCGTATTCGCCGCACTCATCACGCTCGAATACATTCGCTACAGCCTGCAGCTGTCGAGCGAGGTGGGCAAAATGCCCGAAGCCGAACTGCGTAAGCAACTCGAAGAACTGGAGGCTCAGAAATGAGAAATGCCTGGCAGTTGTTCCGCAGCGATCTGCGCCGCGCCACCAGTAACGTGATGGCCGTCATCGTCCTGTGCGGCCTTGTGGTGATTCCCTCAGCATTCACCTGGTTCAACGTCATCGGCAGCTGGGAGCCCTTCCAAAATACGAAGAACCTCAAGGTCGCCGTTGCGAGCGTCGATGAGGGATACAGCAGCCCCCTGATCCCGCTGCACATCAATATCGGCGATACGGTCATCTCAACCCTTCGCGCGAACGACCAGCTCGACTGGGTCATCACCTCAAAGGAAGACGCTATCGCGGGCACCACCTCGGGCGACTACTACGCCGCGATGGTGTTGCCAAAGGACTTCAGCAAGCGCATGCTGACGTTCTACACCGCGGGTTCGAAACAAACAGAGGTTGAGTACTACACGAACGACAAGTCGAACCCACTCGCCCCGCTGATTACGAGCGAGGGAGCCGACGATCTCTCGGCCAAGATCAACGAAGAGTTCACCAAAGAGCTCAGCAATGTCGCGCTGAGCATCGTGTCTGCGCTGGTCAAGAACCTCGAGTCTCCCGAGGCGCAGTCGACGTTTGTGCACCTCGAAGACCAACTCGGTGTGGTCAGTGTGCAGTTGCGAGCAACCTCAAATACGGCAACGATGTTCACCTCGCTCATTCAGTCGAGTGTGCCGCTCGTCAAGAGTGCCTCGAACCTGCTGGGTACGGTCGAGAATGAGTTCACCTCAGCAACCGGCGACATTCAGACAGCCCTCGGCGCGTCAGATGACGCACGAAACGCGCTCGCGGCCGCATCGCATGCGCTCACCGCGGCGTTTGCGGCAAGCGCTGCCCAGCTCACCGACTTTGAGGCTCGCCTCGCGGTGCTCTTTGCAGACCTCGACGCACACGCCAGCACAAGCGTCGCTGGCATCAGCGATATGGCGGGCCAGGTCGGTCAGCTGGCCGATCGAAACGAGGCTCTGCGAACTTCGCTCGTGAATGACGTGCAGCCAAATGTTCCTGAAGAGGGTCGGCCCGCATTTGATGCGGTCATCGCACAGCTCGACGACGCAATCGCTCAGGAGCGCGCGCTTGAGTCTCGACTCAATGAGGCCGCAACCGCGCTGGCAGCGGGCAACGCGGACGCGCAGCAGACGCAGGCCGAAATCCTCGGATTCATCTCGTCGGCAAAGACGGCGATTGCGAACGCCAATAGCGCCTATGCGAACAATTTGTTGCCGTTGCTCGACCAGCTTGCTGCAAATCTCGCTGCGGTCGGCAGCACGCTCGGCACGATCCCCAGCCAGCTGTCGGGCCTCTCGGGGAACACCGGCAATGTCGTCACCCTGCTCGAGCGCGCAGCGTCAGATACCGCTGCCCTCGCGAAGACGCTCACCGAGTCTGCTGACTCGTTTGCGCACATGCAAGAGGTGGTCACCGAGGCGAACGCGACGGGCGACTTTAGCCAAATCGGTACGATCATCGGCTCGAACCCTGAGACCCTCGCTGCGGCGATTGCGCAGCCCATCGGCATCGATCGCATCCCGGTCTATCCCGTGGTCAGCTTCGGTGCGGGCATGGCGCCGCTCTACACGGTGCTGTCGCTCTGGGTCGGCGCGCTGCTCATGGCGGTCACCCTGCGGGTCGAGGCTCCACGTCAGGCCTTCGATGGTGGGCCAAAGCTGAAGCTCGACCAGCAGTTCTTTGGCCGGTACGGCATTTTCGCGGTGCTGGGCCTCGCCCAGAGCACACTGGTGTTCCTCGGCAATATCTTCCTCGTGGGGCTCCAACCGGCTCATCCATTCCTCTTCATGCTCTCGGGCTGGCTCACCTCACTGGTGTTCACCTTCGTGATCTATACGCTCGTGGTCTCCTTCAGCGACGCGGGGAAGGCACTCGCGGTGTTCGTCCTGGTCATTCAGGTTGCCGGCGCTGGCGGCGCCTACCCGCTGCCGCTCCTGCCGCAGTGGTTCCAGAACGTGAGCCCGTTCCTGCCCGCCACGCATTCAATCGATGCGATTCGGGCTGCGCTCGCCGGCACATACCACGGTGACTACTGGATCGCCATCGGCTGGCTGCTTGCTTTCATAGTCCCCGCGCTGCTGCTGGCGCTCGTGCTGCGCAAGCCGCTGATCGGGCTCAATCAAATGATGGAGCGCCAGTTGCAGTCCACCAAGCTCATGTAAGAGCACGAGCACACCCTCGGAGTAATGCATGAAGGGGGCAGTTCATTCGAACTGCCCCCTTCATGTGTGTCTGGTGAGACGGAACGAGAGTGCCCCAGCCACCCCCTTGCGAGCTACTTGCCGGTCACGGCATCAGCGCTTAGTTGAGCCTCGTCATGAGCATCGACATCGACAGAAGCCAACTCGGGGTTCGGGCGACGCAGCAACTCGAGCGCGAGCAACACCAGCAGCACCACCACGATCGTGGTGACTACCCCGGCTAGTTGAATCGGTCGATTCAGGAAGAGAGCGGCCACCCCAACCACGACCACCGCGACCAGGATGACTCGGCGCCAGCGCTCAAGAATCACCCCAAAGCGGCCCGTGTGTAGACCCCGCTTCTCAGCCGCGGTGCGAATTGCCGAGAAGCCTGCGTCACTCGCGTCACGCAATGCCACGGCTTTCGGCGAACTCCCGCTGATCCACGAGCCAATGGCAAGTGCGAGGCTCAGCACAATCAAGGCGATGAGCGTCGCAAAGGTCGTCATCATCAACTGCCCGAAGATCGCGTGAGCCGCAGCAACCGACATCACCGACGGGCTCACCGCGCTGACAAAGAATGCTTCGCCAAGCTTTAGGCCCAGCGCAAGCGTCACAAACGCAACCGTCAGACCTGCACCACCCAGTGCCAGGGTGCGGCTACGGTTTCTGGCAAGCACCACGCCGATGACCAGTGCGCCAAGCGCGATCCAGGGCAGCCAGTAGCCGACCGCGGTCGACAGCTGGTACCCGACACGCACGAGCACCAACGCATCAGACGCGACGATCGGAATCGACCGGTCAATCACGGGGATAGCGTCTGCGAAGCCGATGCCTTGGTCGGTGAGGTATTCCTTTGCGCCCTCAATGACAGCTTTCAAACTCACCGACAGTGTGCCGTCACTCGACAGCTGCACCATCGCCTCGGGATCCCCCTGAATCACCGCAATCACCTGGCTGTGCGTCTCACGCAGGGTGCCAGCCCATAGGTCAGCAAACTGCTGCGACTCAACCAGGGTGGAGACACCGGTCCGCATCATCGACCGCATCCCCTGCGCCGCAGGGCCCTCAAGCAAGGGCAACGCCGCCTGGGCTTGTGCGGGAAGTTCGAGCGCCGCAATACCCGAGAAGACGTCGGCAACCAGCTTGTCAAGGTCAATGCTCTCTTCGATGCCGAACACGACCTGGTCAACGATGAGCGCTTGCACTGCTGGCGACTCAGCAAGTGGTGCGAAGGTCTGCACGAATCGGTCAGTATCAACGAGCTGCACCCGCGCCCATGCACCCATGACTGCTGCCGGTGCGAGCACAATGCTGATGAGCACAAACATTGCGGCGAAGACGCTGCGCCAGCTGAACCGCCTACCAGCCGCGCCGGGGGTCGAATTGTTCGCCTGCGCATGTTTCGAGT
>JAAZFP010000395.1 GCA_012511645.1 Microbacteriaceae bacterium | reverse complement strand
GACTGCCGCACCAATCTCGGAGGCAACCAGACGGTGTGCCATGCCAGCCCCGTCGGGGTGGGCCTCCGCCTCAGCAAAAGCGACCGCGATCTCTGACACCTCAGCCAACAAGGTGGCTTCTGCGGCCTGCAGACGGCTGATCAGTGTGCGTACGGTTTCGATGCGTGACACGACCCTGCCCAGCTGGGTGTACAGCTCGGGTGGTGCGTCAAGAAACCTGGTCATGACCCCAGTCAACCAGCACCCACTCACGCCCGCAGCCAAACCAAAGAATCTGTGGATAAGTCACCCCGAATTGGCCTGTGGACGACGAATCGACCCCCGCAAACACAGCAAAACACCTGATCAGCGTTATACATCAATTTCTCATCAGCGCTGTGTGCCGTCGAACACATCACGGCACATCAGCACATCAACCTCACCCTGGCATACCGGTTCCGCAGGGGACCGAAGTATTGACCCCAGCATGAGTATCAGCAGGACCACCACCCGAGAACAGCAGCTCCTCAGCGAGCATGCAATCAACAACAATCAACAACAGCGCGACCACTCAGCAGCCCAACATGAATCGAAGCGCTGAATGTCACCCCGCACACCGAAGACGCCACGCAACCCAGCCCCTGATGGCAAGGCGGGCGCCAGCCCGTCGCGGCAGCCCCGAAACGGCGCTGGGCGCCACCAACGCTCACGCCAACGCCAGCGATCGCAGCGAGCCCGAGCCCACCAACCCCGCGCCGGCCCCTGAACCTACTCTGCAGAAACCTCATCCCGCCACCCGGTCGAAATATCGACCCACCCCTCAGCGTCACTGAGGTGCTCGATCTCGGCAAGCGAGATGTGCACGGCGGAGGTCGAGGTGCCCGCCGCGGGGTAGACCGACTCAAAGCGACGCAGTGACTCGTCCAAGAGCACGCGCGCTTCACTCGGGTTCGCAAACGGGCACACTCCGCCGACTGGGTGACCCGACAGCGCGGCGACATCCTCGCCCTGCAGCATGCGTGGTTTGCCACCAAATCGTCGTTTGAACTGCCCGCTGTTCACCTTTGCGTCGCCCGCGGCAACGACGAGAATCGATCGACCCGCATCCCCGGGGTCATAGAACCCGAGCGTCTTGGCGATGCGAGCTGGCTCGGTGCCGACCTTCTGCGCAGCAAGTTCAACGGTGGCGCTTGATTCTTCGAACTCGAGGATCTCGCCTGACCACCCCCGTGAGACCAGGTAGTCACGAACCGCATCAACGCTCATTCTTGCGCTCCTTCGCTGTGTATATGTTGTTCACCGTTAGAACAACCGATCGGTCTGGTCGGCGGGAGGCTCCTCGAGGGCCAGCAGTGTTCGTTTGCGATCGAGTCCGCCAGCGTACCCCGTCAGCGATCCGTCAGAGCCCATCACTCGGTGACAGGGGATCAGCACGCACAGCGGATTCTGGCCGACCGCCTGGCCAACCCGCTGGGACAGGTGTGGATTGCCGAGTTCGCGCGCAAGCTCGCCGTAGGTCACCGTTGAACCGTAGGGAATGGCGCGCAGCCGCTTCCACACTCGCGTCGAAAACGCGTCACCGTCGGCTCGCAGCGGCACCGAAAAGTCTTGTCGCGAACCGGCAAGGTATTCACACAACTCATCCGCGGCCGCGGCGAGGAGCTCGTCGTTGCCGAGGGTGACCTCGGTGCCAAGGTCTGACACGACAGGCGGGTGGTGGTGATCCTCGAAGTACAGCCCGGTAACCGAGTCCCCGTCGGCGACCAACAGCAGCCGGCCGAGGCTCGTGTCTGCGTAGGCATGCCGTGTCACGCCCTCAGTTTAACCTTTGTCGAATTCTGCGCTGACCCCTAGAGATGCCGCCTTGGCTGCTGAAGAATGGGGAGGGACCGTCAACCACGAAATGAGGATCATGAGCAAGCGCATTGCGATCAACGGGTTTGGGCGAATCGGCCGAGGGGTGCTTCGGGTCATCCTTGAGCGGGATCTCGATATCGACGTCGTCGCGGTGAACGACCTCACTGACGGGGTCACCCTCGCACACCTGCTGGAGTGGGACAGCGTCTACGGGCGGCTGGAGCACGAGGTCGCGTTCGAGAACGACGAGCTACTCGTCGCCGGTCGGCGCATTAAGGTCTTCGCACAGCCGGATCCCACGCAGTTGCCCTGGGGTGAACTTGGAGTGCAGGCCGTGCTTGAATCAACTGGCCGGTTCACGAAGGCCGAAGACGCAAGAAAGCATGTAGAAGCTGGCGCGAAGCGGGTGCTCGTGAGTGCTCCGGCGACGAACGCCGACCTCACTGTCGTTGTTGGTGTGAACGACGACCTCTACGACCCCGAGCAGCATGTGATCGTGTCAAACGCCTCGTGCACGACAAACGCGTTCGCGCCGCTCGCGCAGGTGCTCGATGAGCTCGCGGACATCAAGCAGGGCTTCATGACGACTGTGCACGCATACACCCAGGATCAGAACCTCATCGACGGCCCCCACAAAGACAAGCGTCGCGCGCGAGCTGCCGCGCTCAATATTGTGCCGACGTCAACGGGGGCGGCAAAAGCGATTGGGCTCGTGCTGCCGAAGCTCGATGGAAAACTCTCGGGCACGTCGATGCGTGTGCCGGTGCCGGTGGGATCGATCGTCGAACTGAACGCCGAGGTATCGCGGGAGGTGACCCGCGAGGAGGTGTTGCAGGCCTACCGCGACGCGGCTGCTGGGAAGCTCGCAGGCATCCTCGAATACGCGGACGACCCGCTCGTGTCGTCAGATATTGTCGGCAACCCTCACTCGTCAATCTTTGACTCAGAGCTGACCCAGATTCAGGGCAATCACGTCAAGGTCGTCACCTGGTACGACAACGAGTGGGGCTTCTCGAACCGCGCCGCTGAGATGCTCGAGGTGCTGGCGGGCGAGTAGCGCGCCGCCTCGGACATCCGGGGGGTGTGCCTGCTCCACCCGCACTTCGCGCATTTGGTGAGTTGATGCTCTATGCCTCAGGCAATCGGCGAGTTGATGCTCTACCCCTCACTCATTCGGCGAGTTGATGTTCCGAAACGGCACGGCTTGCACATCTACTGGCAGGTTGTGTGGGGTGTGCTCCCGAATCGAGAGGGCAGCCTCGAGAGGGCAGCATCGACAGGGTCAAGCTGCGATTGCTCGAGACCGCACGGTGGCCGACGATTGATCGAACCTTGCGACCGTGATATCCTGTAAGGCCTGGTTGAACCGGGTTTGATAATTCCATAGTGTGTGAGGTTGAAGACCTGCGCGAGATGGGTTCGCGGTGCAAGTGCGCCGTGAGCGGTCACGCGTGCCAAGGGGCCGATCGGTTTCGACACGTCGTTTTGAGACGGTGAGAAGCGGGTCGAGGAGGCGAAGTTATCTCGTAAACGCTCTTCGCAACCTATAGGTGCCAACGCAAAGCGCACCGACTTCGCTCTCGCTGCCTAAGCGCGAGACCGAGTCCGTCAGTCCGGGTTCGCCTTCGCCCCGGGTTCTGGCGTCATTGAGAGGGCTTGCTCGCGCGTCGTGTCTCAGGGCGCGTGGGGACTTGTACTGAGACTGGGCCTGTCACTCTAGGTGTTCGTGACAAAGAGCGGGGCCGAGCAGAACGTTTTTACGAACTACACCCGTAGAAGACGCTGAATCAACGAAGTGGACAGGGGTTCAATTCCCCTCGGCTCCACGGTCTTTCCTCACACGCTGTGGTTTTAGCATGCCGTCTGGTGGGCGTTGCCGAGGGGTATTGAAGCTCTGGGTGGGCCCACACTGCAGAGGCTTCGCGCGCCACTGCGTGGTGCGTGGAGAGCAGTGGGGACAATGCCCCTCGGCTCCACGGTCTTTCCCTCACACGCTGTGGTTCTCTGAGAAACTTTTGTGGGTATTGCCGAGGGGTATTGAAGCCCTGGGTGAGGGCGCCTTCCTCTCACACACTGTGGTTTTTCGAATGCGCCTTGCGTGTGCACCAGACTCAGCGCACGCTGAAGCCTTGCCCCTCGAAGATATGGGTCAACACATGGCGATCCTCGGCGTGCATCACGCTCTCGACGAACCGCTGCAGCGCGCGCTCAAGCGTGACCTCACCGCCGCTTCCGGCGACTTTCTGCAGCACCGCAACGAGGGTGCGTGGCGCGAGCACGGCCTCATCGAGCCCGGGCCTGCCATCGATCTCTCGTTCGGTGCTCACAAACTCGCTGAACCCTGCGCCGTGCGACCCCGCAAACACCTGCTGGCTGATGAACGCGGCGCGGACGACCCGCATGAGTTCATCGGACGAGATGGACGATGGAAGCATGCCACGTTCATCGACGATCGCGGCGGCTGCGAGCAGCGCGTTTTCTGCGGGAAAATGGTCAAACGACAGGCCGTGATCGGGGTAGTGCACGCGGTAGCCGCTGGCACCAAACCGGTTGACGAGCTCGGCGCTGAGCCGGTCGATGCCACGGTATCGGTGCGGGGTCTGTTCGTTTGCGGTAGCGAGCACGGCGAAGCCCGGTGCAATGGTGATCTCGCGGCCCTGATGCTCTTGCACCCCGAACCGATCGCCAGGCCGCAGCTGCAGAATGCGGTTGAGTCGCTTCAGAAACTCTGGCGGCATCGCGTTGATTTCATCGAGGATCACGGGCCGGCCCTCGATCATGCCCCGCAACAGCGGACCGGGCACGAACACGCTCACCGTCGCGCCGCTCTCGGCGCGCAGCTCGTGCGATCCAATCACCTGGGCGCTCGTGATGTCGCCGTAGCCTGACACGAGTTCGGGCTCGGCTCCCAGTACGCGGCGGGAGAGGTACTCAGTGAGGGCCGTCTTAGCCCCGCCAGTCTCACCGATGAAGAGCACGGGGGCGCCGCGCAGCAGCGCGGGGCGCGCCTCATCGATGATGGCCCGCATCTGGGCGGTGAGGAGCAGGCCGTCACGCAGCTCTTTGCGCGCGTCACGAAGGCGCAACGTGCCGAGGGTGTCGAGCACCCCGTCGCGACGGGATGCACTGATGACACCGGATCGCCAGTGTCCCGGAGCAGCAGTGTCGCGCAGGTCACGCACCTGGGATCGTTCGGCGGCGGTGAGCTCGCGGTTCGCCGAGACGCTCGACGCCACGATGTCGGAGGCCGCGTCGTGTGCCCGCTGCACCGCAGCTGCCTCGGCGCGGGCGGTGAGTGCGAGGCGCAGGATCACTGCGCGCTCAGTGAAGTGGTCTCGCAGCATCGGTCCAGAGACAGGGGCATCGCACAGGGTGCGCAGACGCTTTGTGAGTGCTGCGCGCTCTGCCGCGTGGGCGAGAGCCGCAGCCGAATCGGGGGCGGAATGCCGCAGCGCGATGCGCACGCGGCGCAGCTCGTCAATCACCTCGCTGGCCTCTGCGAGTGCGGGGTCAGCATCGAAGGGCAGCATGTGTGTCACGCTACCTCGCAGTCGCGGGAACGATCGGGCCGTGACAGACCGCCGGTCTAAGGTGAAAGCATGAGCACCCTGCCAGAGTCGCTTCGCGCCGTTGGCGCAGTGCTCGGTCTGCCGATCACGGTCACCGAGGACGACACCTGGCACCTCGACCAACACGGCCTGCGGGTGGGACTTGGCTGGTATGCGAGCCGCGGACATCCGCGCACTGAGGCGGTCGCGCTCGCTGCGCTGCACCTCTGGGAGGGGCCGCGTAGTGTCGCGCACGAGCCAGAGCGCGCGGCACGCAGGCACACCCTGACCGCTGCGCGACCGGAGGCCACGACACTCATTGACTCGGTGGTGAGGCTGCAGGCACGATCCGAGGTGCTCACCGCGATGCCGGGGCTGCGTGATCCCCTCGATGCGGCGATGCGGCGCATGCTGCCAGACTTGCCGGAGACGTTGCCACGGCACCTGCAGTGGGTGGTGATGCTGTGGTTTTCCACACTGGATCGCGTAGAAACACTGGATCGCGCCGAAACAGCACTGCCACTGGATCGTGACGCGGCGCGGGGCCCCGACGCAGCGAGCAGCCGTGACTCCGCCCTGCACCCCGACGTGGCGCGCGAGTGGCGCGACACGATGCGGGTCGGTGACACCCGCATGGATCCGCTGCGCCGAGTGCTCGCCCGCGATCCGAGCGTGAGTGCCCTGCGCTCATTCGAGCGTGCGCTCGCCTTGCTGCTGCCTCCCTACGAACGATTGCGTGAGCGCGATCTTGCCGAGCGTGGGATCACTAGCATTGGCCTCGGGGTTGCCGATCACGACGCAGAGGTTGCTGTCGATCTCGCCACCACCGCAGCAGAGGGATCGACGCTCCCACAGGAAGAGACGGGCGATGCAGCGGAGGCAGAGCAAGCCGACGACGCGAATTGGAGCGAGGACCTGTTCGCGCGCGAACGCGCCGAGCTGGCACAGACGATGCTCGAGACACCGATACCGAGCGATGCGCCGATCGCGGGGGATACCGGTGAGCAGCAGTTGTCGCAGCAGACCGTGCCTGACACATACCCCGTCAGTACCGAGAACCGGGAGGCCGAGCGCGCCGCGGTGGCCTCGGCAACCGCCATCGCCGAGTATCGCGAGCGCAGCGCGCACCTTGCCCCCGCAATCGAACGTATGCGTGAGGTGTGGGCGCGGGTTATCACTGAGCGTGCTGCGGCTCGTCGCACCCTGAGCAGAACACCGCGCGTCGAGGGAGATTCATTGGCGCCCGAGGCCTTCGCGCAGGTCGTTGCCGACACGCTCGCAGGGGTGCGACAACCGGCCGCACTTCACGCGCGGGAATCACAACCTCGGACTCACCGCGACGTTGGCAGCACTGATTATGTGCTGATGGTTGACCGGGCGGCGTCGATGACGGGGCCTGCGGCTGCGGCTGCGGCCGACGCGCTGATTGTGCTTGCCGAAGGCCTGAGCGCGGTGATGCGCGACATCGCACACGCGGAACGCACCCAGGGGGTTGATCTTGAGCTCGATCTGCGCAGCTGCCTCGTCGTGTTTGGGGCCGACGCTCATGTGGTGAAGCCGCTATCTCACAGCGTCGACGACGAGACGCGCAGGCGGGTGCACGCAGCAGTTCTTGAAGCACACGGATCAACCAATGACGCGGCGGCGTTGCGGGCGGCTGGCGAACAACTCGGTGTGGGCTCTCATGCCGGGCATCGTACTCGCATTGGGCACAGGCCTCTCACCGGGCACAGCAGCGCACAGAATGCGACGACTCGGCGACGCATCGCCATTCTCGTGAGCGACGGAGGATCGAACGACCCGGCAGCGGCCGACCGCGAACTGCGACGACTGCGTGAGGGCGGGATTGAGGTCTATGGGGTCGGCATCGGCACCGATGACCTCGTGCAGCGGTATGCCCCTCACGGCACTCGGGTCGACGATGCGAGGCGGCTGGGGGACGCGCTCACCGTGATTCTTGATGCGCGAATACCGGGCGCGGGGCAGGGGCAGCGCGGTGCGCACCGGGCTAACCTCGGCTAGCGTTAGGGACAGAAGGAGGGCGCGATGAGCCAGCAGACGACCGGGGGTCGCCTCGCACTGGTGCGCGCGCTTTTCGCGGATATCGCGGCTGAGGTGGACGAAGCCTTCGAGGCTCACGGTGGCGGCTCACCCGAGGCAGCATTTGACGCGGAGATGGATCGTCAGATCGAGCAGGTGCTGCCCGGCAGCGCACGCTTTGCGCTCGCCGATGAGCAGGCGGCCCTGCGCTGGGATGCCGTGTTTCAGCGGGCCGAGCGGGCGGCCGAGATGCTCGGATCCCGGGTGCCTGAACCCGAACTGTTTCACGCGGCGGGCGTCGATTTTGCCGAGCTTCATGACCTGCTGGCGCAGCATCCGCAGCTCGAGCCGGTGGTCGCCCCGTTTGGCCTCGGCGCCGACGCCTGGCAGCGCGCGTTTGAGCACTCGAACACTGGCACTCACCTGTTGCTCGCGCCCGAGGCCCTGCGCGAGTTTGCGGCCCTCGATCTCGCGCCCGAGACTCCCACGGTGACGACGACCGCGGGCGTTGGAGCTGGATACAGTACCAGCCCGAGCCACAGCCCGAGCAGTTCGGTGCGATGGAGCATGCGGCTGATCCCGGCGTCACCGTCACCCTCGCTGCTGGGGCTCAGTTTCGCACACGGCCCGCATGTGACCCTGCCCGAGATGCTCATGCTGCAGCTCACGCGCGTCTTGGGTGGCGAGGACCCGGTGGATCGCGCTACCTTCACCTGGCTTGCGGGCAGTATCGCCGGCGGGCGATTGGCGGCGAGGCACGTCTTTGACAGCGCCGAGCAGGCCGTGCGGGTCAACTGCCGTGAGCCGCACAGTCAGGGCCCGCACATGGGTGCGAGACCCCCAGTGAGCGGAGCGTAGCACCGGTATGACTCATGCAACGCACCCGTACCTGGCAGGCGAAGCCCCCAGAGTGTTTGCCCACCGCGGCCTCGTCACCGCAGAGCTCGCCGCCCGAGGCGTCGCAGAAAACACGATGGCCTCGTTCGAGGCGGCAGCCCGGGCTGGCAGCACCTACCTTGAGTCAGACTGTCACCTCACGCGCGATGGTGTGGTGGTGCTGTTTCATGACGAGGATCTGCGTCGCGTCACCGGCGACCCACGCAGGGTCAGTGAGGTGCCCTTCGCCGCACTCGAGGCGCT
>JAAZFP010000394.1 GCA_012511645.1 Microbacteriaceae bacterium | reverse complement strand
GACCTGGCCGCCAACACCCTCGGCGCGGTGCTCGGCGCGCTCCTCATCGTCGCATGCCGCTGGCTCGTCACCCGTCGCTAGTCGGATCCACGCCCATCGCGGCGCGAGCGGCGCACCGACACCCAGATCATCGAGACGACGCCGACGAGCACCAGCGCTCCGCCGGCCCACAGCATCCACGAGCGATCGTCGTCGCCGGTGCGCGAGATCTGGTCGGTGATCGGGGTCACGGTGCCGGGATCGGGCTCTGGCACCGGGGCTGGCCCGGGGCCGGGTGCCGGACCAGGCGCGGGAGCCGCGGCCGTCGACAGACCGGTGAGCACTGATCCACTGGTGGCACCGCCCGCGAAGACGGCGGTGAGCGTGACCGCAAATGATCGCGATGAGGTGAGCCCGGTGAAGGTGTGCGACGTTGCCGTACCCGGCAGCGTCACGGTCTGCACGAGGTCGCCGAGCGGTGCCCGTGCGCTGGCCGCCAAGGCGCTGACTGCAGAGTCGCCCGCACCGAACGACGTGCCCGATGCTGCGTGAGTGACGGCACCAGTACCGGCGTCCGAAGCATCATCTGCCGACAATGCAACCGCAGCTTCAGGCGCCGGCCCCACGTCGTAGAGCGCAAGCTCGATCTCGTCGGGCGCTCCGATGTGTGCGCCCCAGCTCACCGTGATGCTGTTGTGGGTCGAAGAGTATGTGCCATCATCGCCGAACCCCGGGATCGGCAGCAGCCGCAGCATCCCCGGCGCATCAATGAGGCCTGCCCCAAACACGTTCTCGTGTGAGAACCCGGCGGTAACGTATGGGTTGTTGTCGATGCCGTGCGGGCCCTTCGGGTTCATCAGCGCTGCCACCTGCATCAGCGCTTCGCGCTCGTCGGTGCTGACTTGCGGCGCATACTCCTTGGTCAGGGCGAACGCTGCCGCGACGAGCGGGGCGGCTGCCGAGGTGCCATAGAAGCGGTAGTCATTTGCGGGGTTGCCGAAGAACGTGGTGCGCACTCCGTCGACGGCGGCGATCTGCGGGCTGGTCACCGTGAGCGGTGTCTCATAGCGCGGTGAGGGCTCTGCGACGGTGAGCGATACCGGTTCGAAGATCAGCAGGTTCGGCCCGAGCGAGCTGTAATCACGCAGCACCTTTGGGTCATCCCAGTGCAGTGAGGCGACACTCAGCGCGGAGCCGCTGCCGCCGTGCCCAAAGGTGGTGCTGCCGACGAAATCGTGCACCCCATCGCCCAAGAACTGACGCTCTGAGAAGAGGTCGCCGCCGCGAATGAAGCCGAGGTACAGTGCGGGCAGCGGGGCGGCTGGGTCGTGGGCTGTGCGCACGACGACCATGCGCACCTGGGTGCCGGAAGTGACGTCGACGGCGCCGAAGATGCCCGGCAGGCCGCCACCGAATGGCGAGAGGGCGGCGAGTTTGTGTGGTGCTTCGCCTGCGCGTTCTTCATAGAAGTGCACCTCGAAGGTGGTGGTGATGCCGCCCATGGGTTCACCGATTGATCCGAGAAATTGCGCGCTGTCACTCTTGATTGCGGTCAGTAGGTCGTAGGCTTGCTCGGCTGCGCCAGGATCAAAGTCGACGCAGTCGTACCCCTCGGTGATGACGGTGGGGCTGCCTGCAACGTCGGCCTCGACCACGACCCAGTCGGGGCACTCCATGGGTCGCAGTTCGCGCGTTTGCCACGATGAGATCGGCACACCATCGGATGCGCCCTCGCTGCCGACCGCGGTCGAGTTGCCCGCCGAAGTGAAGTACGAGATGCCCTGTGAGCGCACGTTATCAATGGCGAGCGAGGTGTAACTCTTTTGAAAGTACGCCTCGGTCGGCCAGGTGATGTCGTCGACGATGATGTCGGCGCCGGCCTGGGCGAGGGCGATGATGCGGCCCGCCATGCCGAAGTCGCCGGTGCCCGCGTCGGCGAAAAGCAGCTTCGCACCCGGGGCGATGCCGTGCACGAGCTGGGCGCGGCAAGCAAGAGCGCGAGCGATGCTGCGAGTGTCGCGATGAAGAGCCTGACCGTTCTGTGCGCCGTTCTCCGTACCGTTGCCCGTGGCATCTTCGCCATGTATTCCCCCAACGTCGAGTGCGGGCGCGCCGCAGCGTTATGGCG
>JAAZFP010000048.1 GCA_012511645.1 Microbacteriaceae bacterium | reverse complement strand
TCGAGGCTCAGCCGCTCAAACACGCCCGCCTCGTCTCGCACCGGCATGCCCCACTCGGTGTCGTAGTACTCGGTGAGCAGCGGGTCGCTGGTTGCCCATGCTGAGCGAATCAGTGTCGTTGCCTGGTGGGGTGTCATGGGAGGCTCCGCGGCGTGAGCCCCTCAGGGCCCTGGGTGACGAGCACGGTGAACTGGGCGGCGTCGAGCACGGGGATGCCGAGCTCTTCGGCCTTGGCGAGTTTGGAACCGGCCCCCGGCCCCGCAGCCACGTAATCGGTCTTTTTTGAGACGCTCGACGCTGCCTTGCCGCCCGCGGAGATAATCGCCTCTTTGGCGCCATCCCTGGTGTATCCCTCGAGTGTGCCGGTGGCGACGACCGTGAGACCATCGAGCACCCCCCCTTCCACCGCGTTGCCGCCGGGGCCCGGGTGGCCGGGGGTTGCCCACTGCACGCCCGCCACAGCCCAGCGGTCAACAATGTCACGATGCCAATCGACGTCAAACCACTCTTGCAACGATTGGGCGATGGTCTCCCCCACGCCCTCGACCTGCGCGAGCTGCTCGGGGGTGGCCTCGCGGATCGCATCGAGCGAACCGAACCAGTCGGCGAGCGCGCGGGCCGCGACGGGGCCAACGTGTCGGATGTTGAGCGAGACGAGCAGTCGCCACAGCGGTTTCGTTTTCGCCTTCTCGAGCTCGGCGAGCAGGGTCTCGGCGTCTTTCGACGGTGTGATGAGCTCGTGATCCTTGCGAATGCCGGCGGCGCGGCGTTCGGCGGCGGTCTTGTCTTCCCATCCCGGCGGGTAGACCTTCTCGACGCGCTGGAAGGGCTTGCGCAGTCGCTCGAGGCCGGTCTTATCGTCGAGCAGTGGTTCACCCGTCTCGCTGTCACGCACGACGGCTTCGATGGGAACGAGCTGCTCGATGGTCAGGTCAAACAGGCCCGCTTCGGTCACCAGCGGGGGCTCTGCGGGGATCTCGGGTTGGGTGAGCGCTGCGGCGGTGATTTCGCCCAGCACCTCGACATCGAGTGCACCTCGCGATCCAATGTGTTCGACACGCCCTCGCACCTGGGCAGGGCAGGATTTGGCGTTGGGGCACCTGAGGTCGATATCGCCCTCTTTCATGGCGCGCAGCGGAGTGCCACACTCGGGGCACGCTGCAGGCATGCTCCATTCGCGCTCGCTGCCGTCCCGCAGCTCGACGACCGCACCCAGCACCTCGGGAATCACGTCGCCCGCTTTGCGCAGCACGACGGTGTCGCCGATGAGCACGCCCTTCGCCTTCACGACCTGCTGGTTGTGCAGGGTCGCCTGGCTGACCGTTGACCCCGCTACTCTGATGGGCTGCATCACTGCGTATGGGGTGGCGCGACCGGTTCGCCCGATGCCGACCCTGATGTCGAGCAGCTTCGTGTGCACCTCTTCGGGCGGATACTTGTAGGCGATCGCCCAGCGCGGCGCGCGGCTGGTGGCACCCAATTCATCGTGCAGCGCAAGCTCGTCGACCTTCACTACGATGCCGTCAATCTCGTGCTCGAAGTCGTGATGGTGAAGGCCGCGATCCGCTATCGATGCAACAACCTCTTCTGCAGAGCCCAGAACCAGCGTGTGCGGCGAAACCGGAAGCCCCCACTCGGCAAGCTGCTGATTGACCCCTGACTGGGTGCTGATCCCGGGGGCTCGGACCGACTCGTCATTCCAAGCACCGATTCCGAGCACATACAGCGAGAGTGACGCAAGGCGCTCACGCATCAGCTCAAGCTCGCGCTCGCTCTTGTTATCGGCACGCTGACGAAGGCTGCCGGCCGCCGTATTGCGGG
>JAAZFP010000393.1 GCA_012511645.1 Microbacteriaceae bacterium | reverse complement strand
GTTATTCAGCGCGCGATCAAGTCGTGCCTTCTCAACATTCAGAATCTTGCCACGAAGTGGCAGAATCGCCTGCGTCTCGGGGTTTCTTCCGGTCTTCGCTGATCCGCCAGCAGAATCACCCTCGACGATGAAGATTTCTGACACCGTCGGGTCTTTGCTACTGCAATCCGACAGTTTTCCTGGCATTCCACCCGACTCAAGCAAGCCTTTTCTGCGAGCGGTTTCGCGCGCCTTACGGGCAGCAATTCTTGCGGTGGCAGCCTGGATCGCTTTACGAATAATCTCTTTCGCGGCCGCTGGGTTTCGCTCGAACCAGTCACCCAGCTGATCGCCAACGACCTTTTGCACGAACGCTTTTGCCTCGGTATTGCCGAGTTTGGTCTTTGTCTGACCCTCAAACTGGGGTTCACCAAGCTTCACTGAGAGCACCGCAGTGAGGCCCTCGCGAACATCGTCACCAGAGAGATTTTCGTCTTTCTCCCTCAGAATGTTCTTTTCGCGAGCATACCGGTTGACCAACGTTGTTAATGCCGCCCGGAAGCCTTCTTCGTGGGTGCCACCCTCATGCGTGTTAATGGTGTTCGCATAGGTGTGCACGCTTTCGTTGTATGCGGTTGTCCACTGCATCGCAACTTCGGCTGCGATCTTTCGTTCGGTGTCTTCTGCTTCGAACGAGATGATCTCATCGTGCACCAGGTCAGCTCGCTTGGCCGTATTGAGGTAGTGCACATAGTCTTCGATGCCTTTTTCATACATGAACTCGTCATGTTTTGGCTTTGATGGAACCAGCTCACCGTTGTCATCGAACTCAGTCTCGTGTGGGCGAAGGGCGGTCAAGGTGATGCGGAGTCCCTTATTGAGAAACGCCATCTGTTGAAAACGAGTGCGAAGAGTGTCGTAGTCGAACTCAACCGTTTCAAAAATCTCTGCGCTTGGCCAGAACGTAATCGTCGTGCCAGTTCTCTCGCTCGGCTCCCCCTGCGCGAGCGGAGCATCTGGAACGCTGTCCGTAAACGACATGTTCCACGTGAAACCTTGTCGATAAACCTGCACGTCGAACTTTGTTGAGAGGGCGTTCACCACCGAGGATCCAACACCGTGCAACCCACCGGAAACGGCGTATCCGCCACCGCCAAACTTCCCGCCGGCGTGCAGAACAGTGAGCACTACCTCAACTGTGGATCGACCTTCGGTCGGGTGCATGTCGACAGGAATGCCGCGCCCGTTATCAATAACGCGAACTGCGCCATCTTCGAGAATCGTGATATCAATCTCGCTGGCATGACCCGCAAGTGCCTCATCGACTGAGTTGTCGACGATCTCATAAACGAGGTGGTGGAGACCACGCGGACCAGTGGATCCAATGTACATGCCCGGGCGCTTGCGAACGGCTTCGAGCCCCTCAAGCACTTGAATTGCACCGGCACCGTACTCTTCAGCAGCTGTTGCCTGTTCTGAACTCATCCGCTCGGGTGCCTCTTTCATCATCGTGTGGCATGGGTTTTCTCGCGCGATTCCCACGCTCGACATTTCTGCACTCAAGCCTATCAATTTGGGGCGGGGAAAATGCCCGTTTTGAGCGTTTCAGGGCAGAACCTCGCAAGGGAACGTACCCATGTTTGCCTGGTGTGTGAGTAACAACTAACCGTAGGTGTCTCGTGGCCCCCTCCCACGAACCACTCTGGCACCGTGTCGCCAGGTAGGAGCACCTGGCGCAAGGAATCGAAGATCTTCAATGTCTGCCCTTGAAAATTCACTCATGATCCGTGAAAGAATCTCGGCTCGCATTCGGCGAAGCTCGGTCGCCCACGCAGTTGAATCACACTGAACAATCAAAATGTGGTCTCGGATTTCAACAACAGAAGTATGAGGAGCGATCGTCTCCCCGACAATCTCACTCCACTGCGCGATGACCTTCGCTTCATCGATTTCGGCCGACCACCCCATGTCATCAGCTGCAAAGCTCAAAATGTCGCCGAGTGGTCTTGGGTCGCGGCCCGAAGTGAACGGCGTGTGTGAACGAGCGTCTTGCGAGGAGTTGGCAAGTGTCTTGCGAGACACGCGGCCTCGCCATATGCGCTGTGCCCGAAGGTAGGCATCCCTGGCGAAGTTCGTATCACCGGTGCATCGCATCATGAATCATCCTGAGAAACCGTGCCTGCGGTCACGCGAATCTCGTTCCACTCTCCCGCAGGCACGTCTTCGGCAACTGCTGCCGTGACAATCACCTGCTCAAAATTCGAAACCGCGCGCATCAGTGCGTGTCGCCTCCGCGAGTCGAGTTCCGCAAACACATCATCCAGCATGATGACCGGATCACCGCTCACTGACTCATCACGCAGGAGTGTCGCGAGCGCCAAACGCAGGGAAAGCACATACGACCAAGTCTCACCGTGACTGGCAAATCCCTTCACTGGCAAGCTGTTCAATCCAAATTGCACGTCGTCCCGGTGCGGACCAACGAGTGTTACCGCGCGCTCACGTTCCTGAGCACGCACCTGCTGCAGCGCTTCGCCAAAGTCTCGCACCAGTGTTTCACGTGAAACATCGCTATCGAAGCCCGCATCGGTCGTCTCGTGAAGAGACGTTTCATGTGAAACATGATTCTTCAGCGTCAAGCCGACGGACTCACTTAACACCAACGTTGGCTTGTGAACTTGCTCCACAATTGCAGCGTATGCGCTGCGCATAGGTTCTTCCAGTGCGCTGCGCAGTTCCCGTCGCGCAATGATGATGCGTGATCCCAGGTCGATAAGCTTCGCATCCCAGATCTCTAAGGTGTCATCGACTTCGAGCTGTGAACGTCCACGCGCCGACTTCAACAGCGCGGTTCGCTGCTTCACCACACGTTCGTAATCCGAAAGCAGCCCGGAAAGCGACGGTTGACGGGCGACGACTGCATCGTAAAGAAAACGTCAAAGCACAGC
>JAAZFP010000047.1 GCA_012511645.1 Microbacteriaceae bacterium | reverse complement strand
ACACGAACTTCCGGATTTACACCACCCCACGGGACGCGGCCCCCCCGCACGGTCGAGCACAGATCGCCAGCCTCTGTTTTGGTCCCGGCCTCACGGTCGAGGCCGCTCTCCTGACCCGTTGCGAGCAAGCACGACCACCTCGCTCGGCCAGTCCCCACCCCCTCGCGAAGGTTGCGCAGTAGCACGGGAGCAAGACAAAGGCCATGAGACACCTCACGCGCTCCTTCACACACCGGTCCACCGACCTTCGTGAACTCATGGATGACCCCAACTGCGATCCGGTGATGTTGCGACGCACCCTGCGAAGGTTTGCACTTGTCAACCGACTCGTCGCGGGCTGGGGGCGCACATACCGCACCCACCTGCGTCCAGCGCTTTCAGCGCTTCAGTCCACCAGTCACCCCACTCGCATTCTCGATATCGGCACGGGCGGCGGTGATGTGCTGCGTCATGTGGTTCGGCTCGCCAGCCGCGACGGCTTTTCTGTGCAGGGAATCGGTATCGATCCGGATGAGCGTGCAATCTCAGCAGCGCTCAGCCGTGAACCCCAGAATGTCACGTTCCGGTTAGCAGATACCCGCACCCTGCTCAATCGGGGTGAGCAATACGACATCGTGATCTCGAATCATCTGCTGCACCACCTGCCTGATTTTTCAGTGATCGACGAATCCCGGCAACTCGCATCGCATTTGATCGTGCACTCAGACATTGCGCGCAGTCAAGCCGCCTATCTCTCGTATGCAGTTGGCATCACGCCGTTCGCTCCAGGATCATTTCTTCGCACCGACGGGTTGCGAAGCATTCGCCGCAGCTTCACCGCCGACGAGTTGCGTGCTGCATTGTGTCATGACACGCGCGCTGACCGGCACGTTCAGCGTCCACCGGTGTGGCGAGTCGAACAGCCCACAGCACTGCGTCTGCTGGCGGTGTCGACTGGGTTTGGGGGCGCGATACGCTCGGGGCATGACTCAAGTACGCCGCGTTCATCGTCCCGCCACCGATGACTCCCCCGAATTTGATCTCGCGTATATGCGCACCGGGCCACACCACTCGACGCCACTCGTTATCATTCCTGGCGGCCCGGGGCTCGGGTCAATTCGCCCCTATCGGGCACTGCGTACATGGGCGACATGGGGTGGGCTCGATGTCATCATGGTCGAGCATCGCGGTGTGGGACGCTCACGCAACGATGTGCGCGGCAGGCCACTGCCGCATTCGGCGATGTGGGTGCGCCATGTCGTGGACGATCTTGCCGCCGTGCTCGATCACGAGGGCATCGAGCGAGTGTTCATCGCGGGCTCATCCTACGGCAGTTTTCTCGCCACGAGCTTTGGCATGCGCTACCCAGAGCGAGTTGCCGGCATACTGCTCGATTCGGCGCTGCAAGCCACCGAAGATTTGCAGCTGGAGCGTGCCCTGATCCGAGAATTGTTCTCCGACGCTGACACGCCACTCGCACGTTCTGTTCGTCAGCTCCTGACCAGAACTCATCCCGGTGAGCGCGAAGTACTTGACGTGGTGAGAGCCGCGTATGAGCTGGGCGGCTCGAAGCTCGCGCAGGCTGTGGTGAGTCTTCGACTGAGGCACCGCTTCAGCCCCACCTGGTGGGCGCTCGAACGCTACGCACTCCGTGATGAATCGATCGCTCATGTACGGGGCCACTACGAGTTTGATATCGCCGGCGCCATCGGCTTTCGCGAGCTCAACTACGGCGCAATGCCAGATGGTCTGCCGCTGGATCCCGCACTCACCTATGCGCCGCTCGCAGACCGGTTCCCACCATTTCTGGGCACGCCGATCGAGCTTCGCACCGACACCTTCGAGTGGCCCCTCGTGTTACTTGTGGGCGACCGCGATATTCGAACTCCACCCGCAATTGCGGCCCGGGTGGCCTCTCACGCGCCCCACCCCACGCTTGTCGAGATTCACAACGGACACAGCGCGCTCGACACGCATCCGGCTGCGTTCTTGAACGCCGCGCGCGAGCTGGTGCGAGGCACACACGGGCGGCTGCCGAGCATGGCGGAGCGACTCAATCGCCTCCCGCGGCGCGGTCTCGCAGCCCGGCTACCCACGTTTCTCTCGATCGCTGCGCGCATCGAAGCAGTGCTTTCGCCGCGCTGTTCCGCCCGGTAGTCGTCACACGCGCACTGCGAAAGGTCACACGCGCTGCGCGTGTACCGCTTCCAGGGCCTCAGCATCAGCGTCGGTCATACCAACGATCGGCTCACCGTTTCACACGATGTCATCGCCGAGCGCGCCAAGCAGCTCCTTGCGCTTGCCGTGGCTCATCTTGGCGCCGTGCACGAGAGTCGCTGGGCTCCACAGCATCGCGAGCGAGTCGTGCCAACCCGAACCAACGTCTTTCACATGGAACAGATCGTGCAGGCTCGTCTTCAAGTGCTTCAGTGGCTCCGTGAACGCATCGGCGAGCACCGCGAGGGTGATCTGACGCTCTTCCCCTGGCACAGCCACAACGGTCTCTTCGACATCACCGACCAGAGCGCGCGCAAAATCGTCTGCTTCGAGCAGGATCACACCGTTCGTCGGGCGCGGGTTGCACTCAATCGCATAGAGCTGGCCCTGGTGATCCACATAGTCAAATGACAGCTGACCGCTGAAGGTCGGATCGAGGGTGTCGATAATGCGCTGCGTGTAGTCGAGCGTGTCCGTGCTGTCGACCGCGAGGAAGGTGATGCCGGTGCTGTGTGCCCACTGCTCGGGCGCAACATAGGTGCAGTGCGCGGTGACGCGACCATTGACGATGACACTGTAGCTGCACACCATCGGCCCGTCGGTGAACGGCTGCACAAGCCACGGCTGGTCGGGGGTGGGGTGGCAGTCCTCGACCGTCATGTGCCCAGCGAGCGGGCCAGTGTTCGTGAACAGCCCCACGCCGCCGCGCGAGAACGCTGCGCGAGCGAAGAAGTGCTCGAACTTCTCGGTTGCGGCCTTCAGCTCTTCGTCGTTGGTCGCGACGATCGTTTCGGGTACGGGCACCCCTGCCTCAGTGACGAGGCGCTTGAAGCTTGCCTTGTCGTGCAGTCGCGCAAGCTTGTCGAAGCTGCCGGCGAACAGTTGCACGCTATCTGGCAGGTCATGCGCGCGCGCCGAAAGATAGAAGGCCTCTTCAAAGGTAGGAATAATGAGATCGATATCGTGCTTCTTCACGAGCTCAACAATGTCTGCAATGAACTTGTCAGTTTCGAAGCGCGGAGATGCGGTGACCGCGTGCGCCTCAACATACTTCGAGTGACTGCCGATTGCTCCGCCATAGGTGTCGGTTGCGACGACCGTGTGGCCCGCACTTCCGAGCTTACGAATAATGTCGAGAGCGAAGGTGATGCGTGAGCTGGTCACGAGTACGCGCATGATGGCCTTTCAAGCAAATGTTGTAGACGGGTTCCGCCAGCTGCCCCCACAGCACTTTCACCCTATCTGGTCTGAACCAGCTCTGACGAGGCTTGCTCTGACACCGAAGAGTGCTGTGGGCCACGAAGACTGCGTTTCGTCTCGAAAACTGCAAGGCGTCAGGCACACCGCAATTCATCACAAGGATCGCAGAGAACCAAAACGCATCGCATACTACGATGGCGGGAGACACTTCACAGGAGACTCATGCACGAGATCGGGCTTTGGGCCACCACGCTCGCTACCCTCGTCGGCTTTGCACTCGCGTTGGGATTCAATCCAGCCCTCTATGGCGCTACTGCCGATATGCTCGCACGCGGAACGAACGCGATGCCCCGGCTGTGTGCCATGGTGGCGGGTCTCTGGCTTGGTGCAACGGTGCTGTACATCGTCTTCCAGTTCTTCAATCCGACGAGCTTCGTCAGCATGCTGCGCGATGATGTGGACAAGGCGCTGTTCAATCGAACCGTCGATCTCGTTGCAGGGATCATTCTCATCGTCTCGGGGGCCATCATCGGGTTCACCACGCTACCGATCATGTTTCTCACGGGTCGGGTCACCGCGGCGCTCAGTCCGCACCTGTTCCCACGCGTTGTCGCATTTGCGGTGTTTCTCATTGCACTCGGCGCACCATT
>JAAZFP010000392.1 GCA_012511645.1 Microbacteriaceae bacterium | reverse complement strand
GGCCAACACTCGGGCAGATGGAGCCGGAGTTTCCGTGCTGAACGGGCGATGCGCGCGGGCACGTTGATCAGTGTGCGTCGGATCGTTTGGGTGACCGCGCGGCCGAGTTTCTCTGCCGGGTCGGCGATCACGGCGGCAGCACGGGTGAGATTGTGCGCGATGACCGCGAGTACCAGCCAGGCCGCGTTCGCCGCGTACTTCCCCGACGGTAAATGTGCGAGCGCGCTCGCTTTGAGGTCAGCATTGACCTGCTCAATGATCGCGTGATGCCGGTGCGTCTGATCGACAGTGACAGTATCGAGCTTGTCTGCGGGGACGGTGGTGAAGAATGCGTGGAATCGCCACGTATCAAATAGCGTCGGATGCTCCCGGGACGCTTTGGGCCCGAGCTCGGGGATGCGCCTCACCACGAGCCGCCCGGTGATCTGCTGTCCCTTTTTCGAGGTGAACGCGGTGTACGGAACCTCGGCGACCTCGGCCCGGGAGATCAGGCGGCCAGTCTCCTTGTCGCGCGTGGAACCGGGATACTCGATCGGTGTCCACGCGTCGCCAGAGATCGACTCGATCGCGTGTCTGATCGATGGGTTCATGCGAACCGTTACCGACACATCGGCACCAGCCTGCTGCGCGGCTGACACCACGGCGTGGGAGTAGTAGGCCGCATCAGCTCGCACCAATACTCGGCGAGCGCCTGGCATGCGGCGCAGCACGGCGAGTGCGTCACTGACGACGCGTTTGGCTCCACGAGCAGAGCTCGTTGAGCCTTTCCGGAGCCGCTGCGTCACAATCACCGGCGTGCTTTCGCTCGTGGAAACTGTTGCGAGGACCGCGTTCAATCCCCGTACCCCGGAATATCCAAATGATGCGCCCTGCTTCAGATAGCCTTCGACCTCGATGATGGTGTCATCAACATCAACAAACGTGTACCCATCGGTTACGGGCAGCAGCTTGGCGCTGCGCTGAGCGAGACCGGTGAGAAACCGAGACGCGACCGCGTCAAGCTGCCGAACATGCCCAAACTCGAATGCTCTGAGAAACGAACCCAACGTGGAGGGCGCGTACACGCGATCGAAGAGGCGACCCATACCGCCGTGTCGGAGGAGGCGCATGTCCTCGATCGAGTCAGCGCCAGCGACCATTCCCGCGACCAACGAGGAGACCTTTGCTCCTGCGTTCGCACCCTTGTCGGATGGGACGGTGAGATGCTTGGCGGCGAGATGCGTGAGGCCCGCCCGTTCGGCAAGACGCATCACAGGCACAAGACCCGCGGCGGACACGAGGTTCGCGTCATCGAATGCTGCAGATAGCGCTGAGCACGTGTGGTTGAATTGCATCTGAGAGATGCCTCCTGGACTGGGTGTGGATAGTCGTGTGGTAACAACTATTCTCCCAGGTCAGAGAGGCATTTCCGTTAGCTCAGGCTATAGGTTCTTGCATCATTATCGGTGAATCCGGGCTAAACCATCACCAACCGAAGCAACCAAGGAGTTTCGGTCGCACGCCACCCAAGAAGGAAATTGAAGAATGGCATGCCGCTCAACCAAGAATCCGCATCCCAGAGAGACCCACACGCAGAATATAGGCCAACGCTTGAACTGGTTACGTGC
>JAAZFP010000391.1 GCA_012511645.1 Microbacteriaceae bacterium | reverse complement strand
GATCATCACTCACCAGCGATGCCGAGGGGACGACCGTATGACCCCGTTGCTCAAAAAACGAGAGCCAACGTCGCCGAATTTCAGCAGTCTGCATGCATATTTCTTAGCCTCCAGTTTGGCAAGACGACGCTCGACATCATCGAGCGCCTCAGAAAATTCTTCTTCAGCAACCCGGTAGCCTTCTGCTACCGCATCACTGAACTCTTTGGCGCCTCGATTCACCTGTTCGAAAAAGCGACGCCCACCCGGGGTCTGATTGACGAAGTGCGCCCCGACAAAACCCAAAACGAGTCCGGCAAGAAGCCACGTGAGTCTCCGCATGCTCTTCTCCAGTTCTTGTGATCATGCCTCGAACGCTCGAGACCAGATTGACGCGCCAAGTCTACCGCTCGGCACGTACTGCAATGGGAAAGGGCGCCGGATTCTCAAAGAGAACCCGACGCCCTTCACACATCAAGACTAGCGAGCCGCGTAGTACTCCACCACGAGCTGCACGTCACAGGTCACGGGCACCTCGGCACGCTTCGGGCGACGCACCAGACGAGCCTGCAGCTTGTCGAGTTCGACCTCGAGGTAACCGGGAACCGGAGGAAGCACCTCAGCGTGACCGCCAGCGGCAGCAACCTGGAACTGCTCGGTGCCCTCTGAGCGCTCCTTCACATGGATGAGCTGTCCGGGCTTCACGCGGAACGAAGGGCGGTCAACGATCTTGCCGTCAACGAGAATGTGGCGGTGCACGACCATCTGGCGAGCCTGAGCCGTGGTGCGCGCAAAGCCTGCGCGCAAGACGAGCGCGTCGAGACGCATCTCGAGCAGCTCGACCAGGTTCTCACCAGTCAAGCCGTCTTGACGACGGGCTTCCTGGAACGCAATCACCAGCTGCTTCTCGCGGATGCCATACTGTGCCCGGAGACGCTGCTTCTCGCGCAGGCGAACCGCGTAGTCGCTATCGCTCTTGCGCTTCGTGCGCCCGTGCTGGCCGGGGCCGTAAGGGCGCTTCTCGAGGTAACGAGCTGCCTTGGGAGTAAGAGCAATGCCCAGTGCACGTGACTGGCGAACCATTGCGCGGGTACGAGTGGTTTTCGACACACGAATCCTTTCGAGTTTCTGTCTAATGGAATGGACATCGCTCGGCGCTTGCACGCCGATGCCCAGTGTTCTCTCGGTCCTTGCCGAATCCGCACTGCATATCGCAGTGCACGCGACCCGGCACACTCACCACAGGCACAAGACCCGTGATCAGTAAGGGAACGACCAGCGCAGAAACCCGGCTACAGGGCGACTGCCGTCTTGCACTTCTTCGCAGCCGTGAAGAAGATGCGACGTTGGCCAGCGACTATCGTACCACGACTGCTGTCATCCGCGCGTGATCTTGCGAATCTTCTGGAGTCGCTCAAGAACCTCTCGCTCATTCCCGTGGGAGGTAGGAGTGTAGTACTCACGTCCTTGCAACTCGTCAGGCAGATACTGCTGCCGCACCACACCGACGGGATCGCTATGCGGGTAGCGATAGCCCTTCCCATGCCCCAGACGCTTTGCCCCAGGGTAGTGCCCATCTCGCAGGTGAATCGGCACCCGGCCGACGTTGCCGGCACGCACATCGGCGATCGCAGCATCAATCGCCGAGATCACCGCGTTCGATTTCGGAGCAGTCGCCAAATAGATCGTCGCCTCTGCAAGAGGAATGCGAGCCTCGGGGAGGCCGATGAGCTGAGTCGCCTCAGCTGCTGCGACCGCAATGGGTAATGCGTGCGGATCGGCTAAACCAATATCTTCTGCGGCGTGCACAATCAGCCTGCGAGCGATAAACCGCGGGTCTTCTCCCGCTTCAATCATGCGAGCAAGGTAGTGCACTGCCGCATCAGGGTCACTGCCACGAATCGACTTGATGAACGCACTCACGACGTCGTAGTGCTCATCGCCATTTTTGTCGTAGCGCAGCAGCGCCCGATCGATGGACGCCGAGACGGTGTCAGAGGTAATCACCGGAAGCTGATCGACCGCGTCAGCCGATTCATCGTGCGGAGCAGTGCTCAGGGCGGAAGCAGCCGCCGCTTCGAGTCCGGTGAGCGCCCGACGTGCGTCACCAGATGCTAACTGCACCAACGCATGCAAAGCTTCGTCTTCGAGCACGACAGATTCGGCAAGACCCCGAGGGTCATTGACCGCCCGCCGCAACAACACTTCAAGATCTTTGTCGGTAAGCGGTTGCAGTGTCAGCAATAACGATCTCGACAGGAGAGGACTGATCACAGAAAACGATGGATTTTCTGTGGTTGCTGCGACGAGGGTCACCCAGCCGTTTTCAACGCCGGGCAACAGCGCGTCTTGTTGCGCCTTCGTGAATCGGTGTATCTCGTCGAGAAACAGCACGGTGGAAACCCCATAGAGGTCGCGATCGTCAAGAGCCCGCTCCATGACCGTTCGCACGTCTTTGATGCCTGCGGTCACCGCAGAGAGCTCGACAAACCGGCGGCCACTCGATGAGGCTATTGCCTGCGCGACGGTCGTTTTTCCGGTGCCAGGAGGCCCCCAAAGGATCAGCGACACCGCACCTGCGCCGGTACTGGTGGACTCGGCGAGCACGCGCAGCGGAGATCCTGCACCGAGCAGGTGCTGTTGACCGACCACCTCGTCAAGCGCACGAGGTCGCATTCTGACCGCCAGTGGCGCAGTCGGCTGTGGAAGGTGGCTGTTCACCCTTCGATGCTACCTGCGAGATCTGACAGCACCGGAGCGTGCTCAGACAGCTAGAGTGGAAGTGCACTACACGGTCGGCAGGTGTCGGCATCGAACTAATGAACAGGTGAGCACGGTGAGCGAAACCACGAATCAGCATCCTTGGGGCCGCGTCGACGAAGCCCGCACAGTATTTGTGCGTGAGGGCGAAGCCGAACGCGAGGTCGGTCAATTTCCTGACGGCACCCCCGAAGAAGCAATTGCCTATTACGAGCGTAAGTTCGCGGACCTCGAAGGCGCCGTAACGCTGCTTGAGGCACGTATCGCTCGAGGAACAGCAGGCGCTGACGTGGCCTCAACCGTTGCGAAGTTGCAAGAGCAGCTCGTCGAGCCAGCTGCAGTGGGCGATCTTGCCGCGCTGCGTGCCCGGGTGGAGTCGCTCAGCGGCCGCGCGAGTGAACTCACCGAAAAGCAGCAAGCAGAGCGCGAAGCAGCCAAGCAGCAGGCACTCGAAACCCG
>JAAZFP010000046.1 GCA_012511645.1 Microbacteriaceae bacterium | reverse complement strand
CCTTCAGCAAGCAGGTCGCTGATGCCCTCGGGCACCCGCTGAGAGCGGCGCCAGGGTTCATGCTCGCGGCGCTCAACGCGGCGCACCCGCTGGGTTTCCTCGGCGCGCACTTGTGAGAGCACAGCGATGACCGCGGCCTGTTCTTCGTCGCTCACGGTGCGGGTATGAAACCGGAAGCCTTCGTCACTCAGTGCGTGCTCGAGAACGCCAGCTTCTTCACGCTTCGCGGCGTCGCGCTCGGCGGCGTCGGGCGGCAGTGGAATCCCTGCGGTCATCGTGCTGCTGAACTCGCTGCTGCTGTTCATCGTGTGTGGTGGCCTGTCTCTTGGGGTGCTGCCTAGAGCGGAATGTTGCCGTGCTTTTTGGCGGGCTGCTCGGTGCGCTTGCCGCGCAAGCCGCGCAGCGCCTTGATGACCGCCAGTCGTGATCCAGCGGGCTCAAGCACGTTATCGAGTTCTCCTCGCTCGGCCGCGAGAAACGGTGAGGTTACATCGGCGTTGTACTTCGCGGTGAGCTCGGCGCGCAGTGCCTCGACATCTTCGCCCGCAGCCTCAGCGGCCGCGAGCTCCTTGCGATACAAAATGTTGACCGCACCTGCGCCACCCATCACGGCGATCTCAGCCGTCGGCCAGGCAATGTTGAAGTCGGCCCCCATCTGCTTCGAGCCCATCACGATATACGCTCCGCCGTAGGCCTTGCGGGTGATGATGGTCACGAGCGGCACGGTCGCTTCGGCGTAGGCGTAGAGCAGCTTCGCGCCGCGGCGAATGACGCCCTGAAACTCTTGATCGGTGCCGGGCAGGTAGCCGGGCACATCGACGAGCGTGAGAATCGGAATCGAGAACGCGTCACAGAACCGTACGAAGCGTGCAGCCTTCTCGCTCGCATCGATATTGAGCGTGCCAGCCATCTGCTTCGGCTGGTTTGCGACGATGCCGACGGTGCGGCCCTCGACGCGGCCAAAGCCGATCAGCATGTTGGGCGCGAACAGCGGCTGCACCTCAAGAAAGTCGCCGCCGTCAAGGATCGCCTCGATCACCGTCACCATGTCATAGGGCTGGTTCGGGCTATCGGGGATCACGCTGTTCAGGCGACGATCTGCGTCGGTGATCTCGAGTGCCGTGTCGCTGTCATAGATCGGCGCCTCGGCCAGATTGTTGTCAGGCAAGAAACTGATGAGCGAGCGAGCGTAGTCGAGTGCGTCATCCTCGTCGCTTGCCAAGTAGTGGCTGACGCCGCTCGTCTTGTTGTGCGTGAGTGCGCCGCCGAGCTCTTCGAACCCGACTTCTTCGCCTGTGACCGTCTTGATGACGTCGGGCCCGGTGACAAACATGTGGCTGGTCTTGTCGACCATGATGACAAAGTCGGTGAGCGCGGGGGAGTACACGGCTCCGCCGGCCGACGGGCCCATCACGATCGAGATCTGAGGGATCACGCCCGAGCACATCGTGTTCAGCCGGAAGATCTTCGCGTAGTTGCTGAGCGCGACCACACCCTCTTGAATGCGAGCACCACCCGAGTCAAGGATGCCAATCAGCGGGGCCCCAGTCTTCAGCGCGAACTCCATCGCCTTGACGATCTTCTCGCCGGCTACCTCACCGAGTGATCCGCCGAACGTGGTGAAGTCTTGTGAGAACACGACGACCTGGCGGCCGTGGATCGTGCCAGCACCGGTGACGACCGCGTCGCCAAAGGGGCGGGTGTGTTCCATTCCGAAGCCCTGGGTGCGGTGCTTCACGAACTTGTCGAACTCGACAAAGCTGCCGGGGTCGAGCAGGGTGGCGATGCGCTCGCGCGCGGTCATCTTGCCCCGCGCGTGCTGCTTTTCGGCCGCGGCGGCGTCTCGGTCGCCGACGGCCTGCTGGTACTTGCGGCGGTGGTCGGCGATCATTGCGGCGGTCGTCGAAGGGGTGTGTGAGTCGG
>JAAZFP010000390.1 GCA_012511645.1 Microbacteriaceae bacterium | reverse complement strand
TCTCAGTGCTCAACCAGCCGCCAACGAGTGGGGCGACGAGCCCACCTAAGCCGGTGAACACCGCGATGGTGCCGAGCCACTGCGTCGCCCGTGGGCCAACGGCCACATCATTGACGATCGCGCGGGCAACCGCCAGCCCCGCACCCACGCCGATGCCCTGTGCTAAACGAGCCGCGATGAGGAGAGGCAGTGTCGGAGCGAGGGCCGCCATCAGTCCTGAGAACACCGCGATGCAGTAGCCCAAGATGAGGATCGGGCGTCGCCCAAAACGATCCGAGAGCGTGCCTAAGACCACCTGTCCCATCGCAGCCCCGGCGAGAGCGGCGGTGATGGTGAGCTGCACCAGGGTCGGTGATGCCGCAAACTGCTCGGCCATGCCCGGTAGACCTGGCAAATAGAGGTCTGTCAGCATCGGCCCCGAGGTCGCCAATAGACCGGTGGCGCCGAGCAGAAAAACTCTGCCGGCGCCAGTCGGGCCAGGTGACTCTGTCTTAGACGGAGACAAGAACGGACTCGCCTAGCGTGTTCAATGAAGCCTCAAGCGACACGCGACCGATGCCCGAGTCATAGACATATCCGTCGGGGCGCACGAGCACCCAGGTTGCCCCCGCGGCTCGGAGCCACTGGGTGAACCGGTCGCCCTGCTCTGCAAAAACCGGTGACGCACTCTCGGGTGAGGGCGTGCCCTCGGCGGTCAGCACGGCCGGCACAATTCCGACGCGATCGATCGTCTGGGTCGCGGCCTCTGAGAGGTCTGCCAGATCTGGGCCATCGATACTCAGGAGCGCAAACGGGCTCGCGAGCACGTCGTCCAAGAGCCGGTATTCACCGTTGTGGAGCACGCGCGGCTGCAGAGAGAGCTGGCCTCCGAGCGGGCCAGGCACAAAGAAGCCGCCAACCGGAGGCTGGAACGGTGGCGGGGTCTGCGTCTGCGCCTCAAGCATACGGTCTCTCGCGGCGGCCTTCTCGGGGTCGGTTTCGCACACCATCTCGCCCACTCGCACCGATTCGTTGATGTAGGCAAGCACATGCGAATGACGCGACAGCGTGTAGGTGTCGAGAAACTCGAGCGGAGCGGCCCCTCGCAGCACGAGATCCAGCACCCACGCGAGGGTGCTCGCGTCGCGCATGCCGCTCACCATGCCCTGGCCCATAAACGGTGGCATCAAGTGCGCGGCGTCGCCGGCGAGGGCAACGCGGCCCGTGTTGAAGGTGTCGGCCACGATCGATCGGAAGGTGTAGGTGGTCGAGCGCAGCAGTTCGGCAGATTCTTCGTTCACCCAGTGACGAAGCTTTGGCCACACGTTTTCTGGCTTCGCGGCCTCAACCGGATCCATGCCGTCGAGCAGCATGAACTCCCACCGGTAGTGGCGAGTGCCGAGCCAGGCCATGTGGCGAGGCTGCGCGGGGTCGAGCACCTGACCGGTATCGGGCACCTTGGGTTCTTCATAGCCGGGCTTGATCTCGACGTCGACCACGACCCAGGTCGCCTCGAAGCCAAGGTTTTCAGAGTCGATCCCCGCCTGTGACTTCACCAGGCGGTTGGCGCCGGCAGCGCCAATCACAAAGCGGGCGTGCACTTCTTCTGGCCCATCACCACTGTCGACGGTGAGCTGCACCGTGTCGCCGAGGTCGCGCACCTGGGTGACCGTCGTTGACTGTCGAACGGTGACGCCGGGTGTCGACTTCGCGGCCTCATCGAGGATCCCCTCGATGTGCGGTTGAAAAAAGTGGTACGAGGCGTCCCAGCCACTCGGGGTTTGCCATCCACGCGGCAGGTCTGACAGCACGGTGAGGTCTGGCCGAAGCATCAGGTATTCGCGGGCCGGCGCGAGTGCGTCTGCAATCTCGTCTGCAATACCCATGGCCTGCAGAATGCGCATTGCCTCGTGGTCGATGTGGCACGCTCGCGGCAGCGGGTACAACCCGGGCTGCTTGTCGAACGCGACAACCGACCAGCCCCGGCGGCCGAGCAGCGTGGCGAGGGACTGCCCGACAGGGCCCCAACCAACGATGGCGACGTCATAGATCCCGGCCAATTTATGCCCCTTGACGAAACGGGATGACCGGATCAGCTGCGGTGATCGTCGACCGCAACGTGCCGAGACCCTCGATTGCGGCGACGACCTCGTCACCGGGCTGCAGGAACGGGTACTTCTCAACACCGTGGGTCTGCGACAGCTCGTTAATGCACCCAGTGCCACAGGTGCCCGAACCGATCACATCGCCCGGGCGAACCTCGGTGCCGCGGCTTGCATACGACACCATTTCGCCGAATGAGAAGTAGACGTCACTCCACTTGGCCCGCGAGTACTCAACGCCGTTGACGCTGCACGTCATCGTGAGATCAAAGCCGGTCTTCGTGCGGTACTGCTCAAGCTCATCCTTGGTGACGAACCAGGGGCCAAGGCTGGTCGAGGTGTCTTTGCCCTTCACCGGGCCCATCGACAGCTGCATCTCTTGGCGCTGCACGTCTCGGCCCGACCAGTCATTGAGAATCGCGTAGCCGAGAATTGTATCTTCGCCCTCCTCGGGTGTGAGATTCTTGCCGCCCTTGCCCACGATTGCCGCAACTTCGAGCTCGAAGTCGAACCTCTCGGCCCCGGGAGTCATGGGCACGTCGCCCTCACCGCGGAACGCGTACGGGTTGGAAAAGTAGAACACGGGAATTTCATACCAGAGCGGATCCATCTCGAGCCCCCGCCACTGGCGCCCAGCCTTGACGTGCTGTTCGAACGCGTAGAAATCGCGAAAGGTGGGTGGCGTCGCAATCGGCGAGAGGGCCTTTAC
>JAAZFP010000389.1 GCA_012511645.1 Microbacteriaceae bacterium | reverse complement strand
TTTGCTACGGCTTTCAGGTGATGGCTCGCGCCCTCGGTGGAACGGTCGATCACACCGGCGACCGCGAGTACGGCGCGACCACGGCCAACGTCATCGGTGACGGGGGAGCGCTGCTGCGCGGCACCCCCGACTCACAGAGTGTGTGGATGAGCCACGGTGACGCTGTGCAGAAGGCTCCCGAGGGCTTCGAGGTGCTCGCTCGTACGAGCGTCACCCCCGTTGCCGCCTTTGGCTCGGCAGAGCGCAAGATGTACGGAGTGCAGTGGCATCCCGAGGTGAAGAACAGTGAGTTCGGGCAGCAAGCCCTTGAGAACTTCTTGCACCACATCGCTGACATCACCCCCGACTGGAACGCCGGCAACGTGATCGCCGAGCAGGTCGCGCTCATTCGTGCCCAGGTCGGAACTGGCAAGGTTATTTGTGGCCTTTCTGGTGGCGTTGACTCGGCCGTCGCCGCGGCACTCGTGCACGAGGCCGTTGGTGATCAGCTCGTGTGCGTATTCGTTGACCACGGCCTGCTGCGCCAAGACGAGCGCCGCCAGGTCGAAGAAGACTATGTCGCCTCGACCGGTGTGCGACTCGTCACGGTCGACGCGCGCGAGCGCTTCTTGACCGCACTCGCCGGCGTCACCGACCCCGAGACGAAGCGCAAGATCATCGGTCGTGAATTCATTCGCACCTTTGAGCAGGCGCAGGCCGAATTGGTCGCCGAGGCAGCAGCACAAGACGGAGACCCCATTAAGTTCTTGGTGCAGGGCACGCTTTACCCAGACGTGGTCGAGTCAGGCGGCGGATCAGGCACCGCCAACATTAAGAGCCACCACAATGTGGGAGGGCTTCCCGAAGACATGACCTTCGAACTGGTTGAGCCGCTGCGTGACCTCTTTAAAGATGAGGTGCGTGCAATTGGCCGCGAACTCGGTCTGCCCGAGGTTATCGTGTCCCGCCAGCCGTTCCCCGGCCCGGGCCTCGGCATTCGCATCGTCGGTGAGATCACCGAAGATCGACTCACCACGCTGCGCGCCGCAGATGCGATTGCCCGCGAAGAGCTCACCGCAGCCGGGCTCGATGCCGAGATCTGGCAGTGCCCGGTGGTGCTGCTCGCAGACGTCCGGTCCGTTGGCGTGCAGGGAGACGGTCGCACCTATGGTCACCCCATTGTGTTGCGCCCCGTGTCGTCAGAAGACGCCATGACCGCAGACTGGACCCGCGTGCCCTACGACGTGCTGGCCAAGATATCAAACCGCATCACCAACCAGGTGCCTGACGTGAACCGAGTGGTGCTCGATGTCACCTCGAAGCCACCCGGCACCATCGAGTGGGAATAGGCTGAAACGAGAAAGGCCCGGCACAATGCCGGGCCTTTCTCGTTGATCCTCGCAGCAGAATCAGTGCTGCGTGAACGGGTGATTAATCGCCACGCATGATTGCGAGAATGCGCAGAATCTCAACGTACAGCCAGATCAGGGTGACCATCAGGCCGAATGCTGCTGACCAGCCCCACTTCTCGGGCACGCGGTTTTCGACACCGTTCTTGATGAGTTCGAAGTCCATCACGAGCGAGTAAGCCGCGAGCAGCACAGCAACCACGCCGATGGCGACACCAACCCAGCCTGAGCGAAGACCCCAGGGGTTCGTGACCACACCGAAGGCCATGAGGCCGAGGTTGAGCAGCGAGAAGCCCAGGTCGCCCAGCATCGCGATCATCACGATCTTGTTCATCTTGGGGCTCGTGCGCACCTTGCCGCTGCGGAAGAGCAGCAGGGTCCCCGCGAACACACTCAGCGTGCCAAGAATTGCCTGGGTGACGATTCCGTCATACATCGTGTTGAACATCATCGACAGGCCGCCGAGGAACAGACCCTGGCCCACCGCATAGCCCATGATCAGCGGAACGCTCGGTTCCTTTTTGAAGGCATTCACGAGGCCGAGCACGAAGCCGACCGCAAGGCCGATCCAGACGATCGCGGGGAAGATCGACATCATCCACCAGCCGACCGCTGCGCTGACAACCACGATGATGAAGAGGAACACGGTCTTGCTGATCGTGTTCTCGTAAGTCATCGGCTGGGCACTGCCACCGTCGATGCCGAACTGGATGCCCTGCTTCGCTGCGGCGACCCCAGCAGCAGACGCTGCTGCAGCGTCAACCCCTGAGCGCTGCACGTTGGCGGCAGGCTGGTCATAGATTCTCTGCAGCTCCTCAGCGGTGAGGGTCTTGCCATTGAGAGCCGGATTATGGGAAAGAGCTGGATTACTCATGCGTGACGGGATCCTTCGCGGGTCGGGTACGTGGCTCCAGCTTACCGACAGGCGATGCTGCGCTGGCTGTGATTTGCCAGGAGATTCAGCCGATGTTCGCTATCGGCACCCGCGCGCCAAGTATTCACTTTGGGGTCATAGGGTTGAACCATGCATGTGCCTGATGTACCGCACAAC
>JAAZFP010000045.1 GCA_012511645.1 Microbacteriaceae bacterium | reverse complement strand
TTCATACACCGCAAAGGCATCATCGCCGACCTTCAGCGTGCTGCCCGGTGCGAGCTCTCCGCGAAGCACGATGGTTCTGCGAGCAAGAGTCTGCCTTCCGGTAGGATCGATCCACAGTTCTGACCGCGGGGTCAGGCCTGCATCGATGATCATCGCATCTCGGGTACCCGACCAGTCGTCGATGGGGTTGACGAGCCGCGCGTAGTGCTCCCACCAGAACGACTTCTGCTCACGCTCGTGGTAATCGACCGCGCTCGCGGCGAGCGCGACCGCGTGGGCGGTCTGCGCGTCGTCGAGTTCAGCCGCGAGCGCCGAGAGGCGTGCAGCAACGGGGCTCAGGCGAAACCGCGATTCACCGTTTTCGGGGTCAGTGCTCTCGGCCAGGTCGGGAAGGCCACTCGAGTGCGGGGCGATGCCGCGCTCCGTCGCCAGGCCACGCAGCCAATCGCGCAACTGCAGCGTCGAGACGCAGTCGTATTCGTTGTACGCCGCGATTGCCGCAAGACGACGCTCTGCTTCGCGCTGCTCATCGTCGGAGTCACTGCGGCGCAGCGCGCTGGCCTCGGCGAACTCGGTGACTGATTCGGCGCCATCGAGCACCCCGTCGGCGTCGCGATGCTCGTCACCCATGTACAGCGGCTCAAGCTTCTTGATCGAGTACGATCGCGACCCGACCCGGAGCGCGGCGCGCACGATCGGGTAGAGATCGACCAGCACATGCTCGCGCAGCAGCTGATCAACCTCGGCTTCGCAGACACCGTGACGAGCCGCAATGGACAGCAGGTGGGTGCGCTCATAGGGGGCGTAGTGGTAGATGTGCATGTCGGGGTAGGCTGCACGCCGCTCGGCGACCATTTCGAGAAATCGCTCAAGCGCGACCCGCTCTTCGTCCAGATCGTGCGCCCATAGCGCAGTAAACTGGCGGTCGGTATCAACCATGCCGAACAGGTAGTCGATGCCCCACCGCGCCGAGCCAGCGTCACCGGGCTCGCGGAAGAGCGGGTCACCCTCAAAATCAAAAAAGAGGTCGCCCGGGCTTGGTTTTGGAATCATGGCAAGCGCGGCGACATCAATCACCTCAATCGGCGGGGGCGCCCCGTCACGAGCCTGAGTCTGTAACAACGCTTGCAATGACAGCCTTTCGAGCGTCGCCTGCGCGATGCCTTCGACGCTCACGCTGCCACCAGCAGTCTGTGGGTGCGCCGCGGCAAGGGCGTCAATGGTGGTGATGCCCGCTGCCACCAACCGCGCTCGCTGGGTCAGTCGCAACCCTGCCACCAGGAGCAGATCTCGATGGGCCTGCACCTCATGGTCGCACACCTCGCAGCGGCCGCAGGCGACAACCCCCGCAGCATTCCACGCGATCGGTGCGGCACTCGATCGCTCGCCGCCGGCACCGAACTGCTGCACCCGATCGAGCAGGATGGTGTGCAGACGTTCACGCCTGGCACGAAACACCGGCTCAATATCTGAGAGATGGTGCCGACTCGTCGTCTCATCGCCAAGGATCAGACTGACCTCTGGTGCGACGGGAATACCGAGCCGCCGAAGCTGCTCAGCATATGCCGCAAGCTGCATCAGTGCGGTCACCTTGGCTCGCCGAGCCAGTTTGGTGTCTTGCACCTCGTAATGCCCGGTCTCGGTGCGCCTCAGAAAGTCCGCGAACCCGACGAACCCGATCGCGGGAACATCGCCCTCGGCTGGGCGCTGCACCGGGTCAAAGAAGGTTGCCTGAAACACGACCTCTGCACCGCCCTGCAGCGCAGTGACCGTTTCGAGCTCCGCAGCTCGAAGGGTCTGTGCGTCGCGCGAATCGCTCTCGCGCGTCTCAACCACGCCGCCCGGCACGCCGGGGTTGCGCTGACCGAACTCGTTCAGGTAACGACTGAGCACCCTCGCCTCATGGTCGTCGCCGAGCTCAGCCGCGCGGCGCAGCATCGGATCATCCTTCGGTGGCACCGTCACCTCACGGCCCAGTCGCTCGTCGACGCGGCGCAGAAACGCGAACTCACAGTCACTCGCAGCGGTCAGATCACTCGCACTCGTCATCACACGAATGTCGCCCTGCTCAAGCTGATGAAGAAACATGTGCCCCTCTCGATGTGATTTCGACACTAGCGCGACCCTCAGACATTGGCGTTTATGATGGCACCATGCTTGAGCTGCTCACCGGTGCCGGCCTTGCCGCGGCTGCAGGGCTGAACGCCTATATTCCGTTACTTGCGATGGGTATCGCGGCGAGAATCGACTGGATCCATCTCCCACAGGGATGGACGTGGCTCGAGAACGAGTGGATCCTCGGAATTCTTGCCGTGCTGCTCATCATCGAAATCATTGCCGACAAGATCCCTGCAATTGACACCGTGAACGATGTGATTCAAACGGTCGTGCGCCCAGCCTCTGGCGGCATCGTGTTCGCGGGCGGGCTTGGCACGGAGACCGTCGCGGTTGACAACCCAGACACGTTCTTCTCGTCGGGAGCCTGGGTACCAGTGGTGATTGGTATTGGGCTCGCACTCCTGGTGAGCCTCGCAAAAACCGCGGTGCGGCCAGCCGCAAACGCAGTGACAGGCGGGCTCGCGGCACCGGCGCTCAGCACCGCTGAGGATGGCGCCAGCCTGACGCTCGTGATCCTTGCGATCGTCGCACCGATCCTCGTGGTGGTGGCACTGGCACTGCTCATTGTCGGATTCATCGTGCTCGCCCGGCGCCGGCGCCGCAAGAAGCAACAGCGACGTGCCGAACAAGCCGCCGCGGCCATACCTCCGAACGTCACGCAATAGCCGAGGGCCCGTACATCGCGCCGCTCAGGCAGCTTTACAGCCGCATGCCCTACGATAGGCAGGTCACCGACATTCTTGATTCGCGGGTCGCCCCAGGCGACATCCACAGCGAGACTGCCCGTGCGCCAGATGCACTGGCGGCGCACGTGAGCACGGGTGGCGTCAAATTGTCAGTGCGTTCAACACGAAAGCACCCTGTGACCACTCCTTCTTTTCTCGATCTTGGCGTGCCCGCGCCGATTGCAAGCGCGCTCGACAAGAACGGCAAGACTTCACCGTTCCCGATTCAGCGTGACACCCTGCCCGACACCCTGGCGGGGCGCGATGTGCTCGGACGCGGCCGCACCGGCAGCGGCAAGACCATTGCCTTCGGCATTCCACTCGTTGCAAACCTTGCCAAAGATGCCGACCGCAAGCGCACCCCGCACCGCCCGCGCGGCATCGTGCTCGCACCCACCCGCGAACTCGTCACGCAGATTGCCGAAACCATCAAAATGCTTGCCGACCCCGTCGGCGTGCGCGTCACAACCATCTTCGGTGGCGTGCCACAGCGTCGCCAAGAGGCGGTGCTCGAGCGCGGCGTCGATATTGTCGTCGCCGCCCCCGGCCGACTCGACGATCTCATGCGGCAGCGCCTCGTCAGCCTCGACGATGTCGAGATCACCGTGCTCGACGAGGCAGACCATATGGCCGACATGGGGTTCTTGCCCGTCGTCACCCGCATCTTGAATGCCACCCCCAAGCAGGGGCAGCGCATGCTCTTCAGCGCGACGCTCGATAACGGCGTCGACAACGTGGTGAAGAAGTATCTGCATAACCCGGTGATGCACTCGGTCGACAGCGCCGAATCGCCCGTGCCGCAGCTCACCCACCACATTTTCGAGGTCACCGATAAGACCGAAAAGGATGCGCTCATCGAGGCGCTTGCCTCGGGCACCTCGCGCCGCATCTTCTTCACCAGAATGAAGCACCAGGCGAAGCGCCTGGCGAAGCACCTCACCGCGCGCGGCATCCCCGCGGTTGAGTTGCAGGGCAACCTCTCGCAGAACGCTCGCGACCGCAACCTGGCCGAGTTTGTGACTGGCAAGGCGAAGGTGCTCGTGGCAACCGACGTTGCGGCCCGCGGCGTACACGTCGACGGCGTTGATCTGGTGGTGCACGTTGACCCACCGGTTGAGCATAAGGCCTACCTGCACCGCTCTGGCCGCACCGCCCGAGCGGGCAACGAGGGCGACGTCGTCACCCTCGTCCTGCCCGAGCAACGCGGTGAGATGCGCCAGATCAGCCGTGCCGCAAAGATTCAGGCGACCCCGCACCGGGTGCGCTTAGACGACCCCGAGGTGACCGCGCTCATTGGCGAGGTTGCGCCGAAGGTTGACCCACGCGAAACCGAGCGGGCTCGCGCAGCGGCTCAGGCAACGCAGCAGCGCGCCGCCGGCCACTCGGCACCGGGTGAGGGCAAGTCACAGGGCGCAAACGCGAGGCGCAAACGCTCGCGAGGCGGCCGCGGCCGTGGTCAGGGCGCGGCCGGCGGGTCGCAACAGCAGGGTGGCGGGCAACGTCGCCAGCAGGGATCAGGCGCTGGGCGCTCACGAGGCGCCTGAGAACGGCTAGACTTATAGGCAGTATTCGCGACGGCGCCTGCCGCAGCACCTTACGACGCACTCAGGAGCATCACTGTGAAGACCTTCTCCCGCCTCGCCACCACCGTCACCGCAGCTCTGACCGCGGCGTTTCTGACGCTGTTCGTTGCGGCGCCAGCGATGGCGCACGAAGAGCTCGAGAAGTACAACCCGGCCGACGAGTTCTCGACCGCGGGCCAGCCGCTCGACGTGGTGGCCATCCTTGTGACCGGCGCGATCCTGTTAGTGATTGTGCTCGTGCTCGCGCAACTCATTGGCAACCTGTTCGAGAAGCCACGCCAGGCTGCTCACACCGGCAACTGAGTCACACAGCGAGCACCTCATGACGATCGCTCAGCACCTCGCTTCTCTGGAGTTCGAGACGCTTGAACTCCGACTTCACGATGGGCTCCTCGATGTCACCATCGCTCGCCCCGAGGTTCTGAACGCGCTCTCACCGACCGTCATCGCAGAGCTTCGCGCCGTCTTCGGGCTGCTGCGTGAACAACTCGGCACAGTGGGCGCCGAGGGCACCGACTGGTCGGTACGCGGAGTCATGCTCACCGGAACGGGTGCGAAGGCGTTTGTCGCCGGCGCCGATATTTCGGCAATGCGCGATATGACGCCAGACGAGTCGCGCGCCTATTCCGCTGAGACACAAGAGCTGACCACCTGGATCGAAACGCTGCAGGTGCCCGTGGTGGCCGCGGTCAACGGGTTTGCGCTCGGCGGCGGGTGCGAGCTTGCGCTCGCCTGTGACTACATTTTTGCTTCGGAGAACGCGAGCTTCGGTCAACCCGAGGTCGCACTGGGGTTGATCCCCGGCTTCGGCGGTACGGTGAGGCTCGCGCATTCCGTTGGCGTTGCAGCTGCGCGTGAAATGATTCTCACGGGTCGCCGCATTGATTCCACCGAGGCCCTCCACCTGGGTCTTGTCCTGCGCGTGCTGCCCGATGTCGGCGCGCTGCACGAAGCGGTGCACGAAAGCCTTCGCCTTGCTGCTGCGCAGTCACCAGTTGCGGTCGCCGCGGCGAAGGCGACCATCCGTGACGCGCGTCACCTCTCCACCGACGAAGGTCTCGCGCTCGAGCTCGATGCATTCGCCGGGCGCTTTGGCACCCCCGACATGCTCGAGGGCACCTCGGCGTTTCTCGAAAAGCGTCGGGCTTCATTCACCGGCCGCTAAGCTGTTCCACCGCCGTCGTTTCGGTGCGCTTAGGCCTGCAGTGACGCGGTGACCGGGTCACGCACTACCCGGAACGTCGCCACGAGCGGGTCAGCGGCACCTCGCACGACCCCGGTTGGCGAAGCGGCAACCGCTTGCAAGAAGGTCACGGTCTGCTCGGTGATCTCTTCGCCCGGCACCAGATTCGGAATGCCGGGCGGGTAGGCCGCGAGCGTATCCGCCGAGATGCGACCAATCGCCTGGTGCGCGGTGACGACCACGCTCTCTGCAAAGTAGGCAGCGCGCGGCAGCATGCGCAGCATCCCCGCCTCGGGCAGCGGCGGGAACGCCGTCAGCGTGTCAGCTCTGCCCTCTGCGCGCAACGCATCGGCCTCGTCCGCGACCGCACCAAGCGCCCGCATCACGCGATCAACGTCTGGGGCGGCGAGTGCGCCAATCACCGCAACGATCGTCGTCGCTGTCGACATCTCAAAGAACACCCCGTGTTCGGTGATGAGCCGATCACGCACCCAGTGACCGCTCTGTCCGATCTTCGACACGTCGATGGGCACACGCAGCGGGTCGGTCTGCACAATGTCTGCGAACTGTGAGAAGTCATCTCTGATCACCAAAAAACGGTCGTCGGCTCGCACCCGCTCACGAAGTTGCTCGGCCGCGCGAATCGATGCGCCTATCTGATCGCGACCCTGCACGAGTGCCCGCCTCGCCAAGTCGAGCGAGCCCATCAGAATCGCACTCGCCGAGGTTGACGCCGTCATCGTGTAGGCGCGATCGATGAGCGGCTCAAGTTGCTCAGCGAAGGGCCCCTCTGCCAAATGCAGCATCGATGCCTGAGTGAGGGAGCCCGCAAGCTTGTGGGTGCTCGAAATCACAATGTCGGCGCCGAGGCGGGCGGGTGATTCTGGCAGCCCTTCGTGAAAACCGAAGTGAGCGCCCCACGCACCATCCACGATGAGAGCTGCGCCGTGCGCGTGCGCGACCTCGGCGAGTGCACGCACATCGGCTGTCGACCCAAAATAACTGGGCGAGACGATGTAGACGCTCGACGCCTTGCGGCCGTGTTCTGCCTCCTCACGCAGCGCCTCATCAAGTCGCTCGGGGGTGAGCCCGTGAGCGATGCCGTGCGCCTCATCGATGGTGGGCGCGACAAACGCGGGGATCAGCCCCGCAAGCAGCACTCCGTCGACGAAGCTCGAGTGCGAGCTGCGCTGCATGAGGACCCGCTCACCGAGCCCCCGCACGGCGAGCGCTGCGGTGCGGTTTCCCTGCGACGCGCCGTTGGTGAGCCACCACACGCGCTTCGCACCCCAGGCCTCTGCGGCGAGCTGCTGGGACTGCACTCGGGCTGAATGGTCACCCAAATCAATGCCGTCGAGCATCAGCGGCACGTCATACTCTGCGATGCGCTCACCGTACACGTCTGCCAGGTGGGCACCACCAGCCGCAGGGGTGCCGCCGTGCCCGGGCACCATCACATGCAGCGGCTCACTGCTTGCAAGCTGCTGTATCGCCTCGACATAGGGTGCACGCGTCTGATCCATGCTTCCAGCATGACCATCGGGACCTGATCTTGGAATGCCAAATGTTCTCCATTGCCTCATATAGGGTATAGATCA
>JAAZFP010000388.1 GCA_012511645.1 Microbacteriaceae bacterium | reverse complement strand
GCTGTGGGCTCTCGCGCTCGCGGCGGCTCCGGGCAGCGACCTGCAGTTCCAGTTTGTGAAGGCGTTCGCGGGCCTCGCCCGCACCGACGCTCAGCTCGACACCGTGCTGCAGATCCTTGAAGAGCAGACGCCGCTCGAAGGTCTCGATATCGACACTGACCTCGGCTGGGAGTTGCTCATCTCTCTCGCCGCTGGCGGGCGCAGCAATGCCGAGGAAATCGCCGCGGCACTCGCCGATGACCATACGGCAAGCGGGCAACAATCGGCCGCGCACGCGCTTGCGGCGCTGCCCACACGAGAGGCGAAGGCGACCGCGTGGGCGTCTGTGTTTGATGACGATTCGAAGCCCAACGCGATCGTTCGCGCCAGCGGCCTCGGCTTTCAGCGCGCACACGATCTCTCGCTCCTCGAGCCCTACGTTGATCAGTTCTTCGCCTCACTGCGTGACATCTGGCAGACCAGAAGCCATGCAATTGTCGAAGAACTGGTCGACGGGTTCTACCCATCACCGCTCGCCTCAGCGCGGCTGCGTGATGCGACCGTCGCGTGGCTTGCAGCGAATGACGAGGCGGCCCCCGCGCTCCGTCGCATGATTGTGGAGCATCTGGCGGGCATTGAACGTGCGCTTGCGGCACAGGCTGTGGATGCGGCGGATGGTGCTGACGCTGACGCTGACGCGAGAGCCTAGTCGCCATGGCTGAGGTGTGGGCGGCAATCGCCGACTTCTTCTCAGAATACGAGGTGTTGTTCCGCATCCTTGTCATTCTGGTGTTGTGCCTGGTGGCGAGCTGGGTGCTAAAAATGCTCCTTAACCGCACCGTGAGCGGGGTCGTGCGGGGTGTCAAGAAGTCCCAAGATGTCGATTCCACTCAGGAGCTCGTCGCGGGCCCACACCTGAATGCGCGCGCGGTGCAGCGCACGCGGACACTTGGCACGTTTGGCCGCAACATCATCAACTGGGTCACGGTCATCGCCGCATTCTTCTTGGTGCTCGCACAGTTCAACGTGAATCTCACCGCGGTGATCGCGTCTGCGGGCTTTATCGCGGCCGGTCTCGCCTTCGGCGCACAGAACGTTGTGAAAGACATTCTGAACGGCATTTTCATGGTGTTCGAGGATCAAATGGGCGTCGGTGACCTGGTCACCGTGGGCACCATCACCGGCACCGTCGAGGACGTCGGTATTCGTGTCACTCAGGTCCGAGCAGCGGATGGCACGCTCTGGTTTATTCGGAACGGCGAGATTCTCACGCTCGGCAACACCTCACAGGGATGGGGTCGCGCAATCATCGACATCACGGTGCCCGACACCGAGGACATCGACCGTGTCACACGAATCGCGCTCGACAGCGCTCACACACTGTTGCGTTCCCCCGCCTATGTGCGCCGCGTTGCGGGCGAACCACAGATGCTCGGTATCGAGTCGGTAGCCGAGGGTCGGGTCACGCTTCGCATGACGGTGCGCACTCGGCCGGAGGCGCAGTTCCCTGTGCAGCGCGCGCTGCGCGGGACGATCAAGGAACAGTTCGAGCACCACAACATCACGCTCTTGGCTGCGGAATTCCCCGGACAGATCGGAGGAGCATTGTGAACGAGGTAATGGGGTCGTCAGCAGGGTCTCGCGAGCTGCGTGCTGGCCTCGGTGCTGGTGAAGGTGTTGGTAAAGGTTCTGAGCTGGATTCTGGTGTGAACTTTGATCCTGGTTCTGATGTGACTCGTGAGGCACAGATTTCTGAGGAGCAGAATTCTCAGGAACAGACTTCTAATCAAACTGCTCCATCGCGAGTCACCTTGCGTATGGGAGAAACCGGCCCCGCAATCAGTGACACGGTCTGGCAACGGGTGGGAGGCACCCCCACATTCGAGAAGATCGTTGCCTCGTCTTATCGTGCCGTGCGTGCATATCCCGTGCTCGCGCCGATGTACCCTGACGATGATTGGGAAGGCGCCGAGTGGCGCCTTCGCACCTTTCTTGAGCAGTTCTGGGGCGGGCCCGCCACCTATTCGAAGCAGCGCGGTCACCCGAGACTCCGTATGCGGCATCAACCGTTTCCGGTGACCCCGAAAGCACGAGAACACTGGCTGAAGCACATGCATGCCGCGCTCGATGAGGCAGAGTTGCCACCCATGCACGATGCGGCGTTCCGTGATTACATTGAGCGGGCTGCCCTTGCCATGGTCAACCGTTTCGAATAGGTCTGTTTCTCAAGCTGCGCTACGCTTATACCCGCGCCTCCGTAGCTCAGGGGATAGAGCAGCGGCCTTCTAATCCGCTGGTCGTAGGTTCGAATCCTACCGGGGGCACTTGAGTTTCATCGCTCACGCAATGAGCCCCGGACGATGCCGGGGATCATTGCGTTTACGGTCTCGCCTACACAATGGCTTGCGGGCGTGCGGACATGCGGGCGTGCGGTCATTGGGTCGCACGGTCGTACAGCCGCACGGGTGGGCCAGATGCGCGCTAGTTGATCAGTTCTGCGGCCAATACTTCAAGCTGAGGTGCGTGACCGGTCGATCCATCGGAGTTCGTGTAGTGCTCTTCGCCGAGCAGAACCACCGAGAACTTCACGTTGTCGCCCTCGTACAGGGGCTCAAAGATTGGGCAGTCGGTATCCCAGTCGCCTGAGTATCCAATCGCGTAAAGCTCGTACGCACTCGGGTTAGCCTGTGGGGTTGCTCCCGCGTCGATG
>JAAZFP010000044.1 GCA_012511645.1 Microbacteriaceae bacterium | reverse complement strand
GACTCACCTGAACGGTGTTCTGGTGAACAGTGTTCAGGTTACGGTAGAGTGGCGGTATGCGCAACACCCGGGACGATGTCATTGTCGCAGCGCTCGGCGTGCTTGACACCCACGGGCTCGAGTTTTGTTCGATGCGGCGGTTCGCGGTGGCACTCGATGTGCAGCCGAGCGCGCTCTACCATCACGTGCCCAACAAACAGACGCTGCTTGCGCTCATGGCTGATGAGATCGTGCGTGGTGTGGGTGGCGATGATCCCGTGAGTGTCTGCCGGGCCCTGCGAAATGCGCTGCTGTCGATTCGTGACGGTGCCGACGTCGTAGCCACCGCATCGGCGTTTCGCCTTGGCGCATCAGCGGTCGAGACGTACCTGGCAGGCATGGTTGGTGACGAGGGTGCCCGCACCCTGCTGCTCTACACCTTCGGCCAGGCGCAGTCCACGCAGACCCAGCTGCAGGCACACGAGATTGGCGCGTTGCCGGCTGAGGTGGCGGCGAGCGAGCTCACCCCCGAGGCGCTCGAGGCCGAACTCACGACTTCATTTGACCGCGGCATCGCCATCATTCTTGCAGGCCTCGCGACTCAGCATGAGGCAGATGGTACAGACGAACGCGAGAAGCGCTAGAACAGCGTGTTCAGGTCTTGCATGCCGCGCATCGCGTCGTAGTCGAGCACGAGGCAGCGAATGCCGCGATCCTCGGCGAGAGTGCGGGCCTGAGGCTTGATCTCTTGTGCGGCAAACACACCCTGTACCGGCGCGAGCACGGGGTCGCGATTCATGAGTTCAAGGTAACGGGTCAGCTGCTCGACCCCGTCGACGCCGCCCCGACGCTTAATTTCGACCGCCACCGACGCGCCCGTCTCATCGCGCGCAAGAATGTCGACCGGGCCGATCGCCGTCACGTACTCGCGACGCACAAGCGAGTGGCCCTCGCCGAGCAGTTCGATTTGGTCTGCCAGTAGCTCTTGCAGGTGCGCCTCGACGCCGTCCTTGATGAGGCCTGGATCAACGCCGAGGTCGTGCGAGCTGTCGTGCTGCACCTCAAACAGTGACACGATGAGCTGGTCGGCGGTCTTCGCGTGGGTGACTCGCCAGAGCTCGGTCACGCCGGCTTCGCGCTGATCAGCGTCGGGCTCATCGACGCTGAGCGAGCAGGGTGGGCTCATCCAGTTGAGCGGCTTGTAACTGCCGCCATCGCTGTGCACGAGGATCGAGCCATCGCTTTTGAGCATGAGCACCCTGGTCGCGCGAGGCAGGTGCGCGCTCAGACGGCCCGCATAGTCAACAGAGCAGTCAGCCACCACAATTCGCACCCAGACAGCCTATCGAGGTCTCGTCACCCCCGCGACGAGCACCGCAATGATGCCGAAGAGCGGCAGCAGCAAAAACGCCTGCAGCAGGCCGGTGACCTCGCCCAAGAATCCGAACGCCCTCGGCCCGATCAGCATGGAGGTGTACCCGATCGCCGAGACCGCTGCCACGTCACGAATTGCGGTCTTGG
>JAAZFP010000387.1 GCA_012511645.1 Microbacteriaceae bacterium | reverse complement strand
CGCGACCGGCGCCGGCACATCGGCGTAGATCTCGCGCAGCGATGCGCACACCGACTCGGCGATCTGCTCGTCGCGCCACTCACGGATCGCTCGCGCGCACGGGCCCGCCGCGAAGGTCAGCAGTGTTGGCTCACCGTGCGCGGCAGTGAGGTCGTACCAGCTGTGCCACCACTCCGCGGCCTCGCCCTGGCGGCGAATCGCATACATGCCCTCATCCCAAAACTTGCAATCAAATCGCAAGAACACCTTCTCGAACGCGTTCATGGTGAAGACCGTAAGCGCGTCGGCGATGGGCTGGGGGAGCGGCGGATGGAATTCGCAGTCGTCCGACTGCAGGACGCCGACCGGCACCGTCACCACCACCTGTGCTGCCGAGAACACGAGCTCTACGACAGCCTTGGACGTACTTTGGCCGTTGCTGCTGCCCGTGTCGTTGTAGTTGTCCGTGATGCGTCCGTCGATTGCGCCGTTGACGACGCCCGCGCCACCGGGCTCTCGCCGCACGACCCGCACCTTCACCCCCGCGGGCGACCACTCAACTCTGCGAACCTCGTGCCCGAGCCGCACGTCGAGACCTTCGGCAAGCGCTGCCGCGAACTGATCGAAGCCTTGCGGAAACACCACCTCATCACCGATCGTCTCGTCGTCATCGAGACCGTGCGCATCGAGGTCATCGATCCACGCCCCGTACTGTTCTTCGGTGCGGTGCCGCATGAACTCGCGCACCCGCGCGCAGCGATCCTCGCTCCAGCCATGCTCATCTCGCATGAGGCCAAGCGCCTGATCAACGACCTGACCGTATGAGCTGCCGGGGGCGCTCGCCGCAATGACCGGAACGAGCGCGACATCGAGCGTGTGCACGTCTGAGGCAAAGGCGGCAGCCTCGGCGTCGCTCAGCCGCTGCCCATCCGGGCCATAGGTTGCGATGGGGCGGCTATCGACTTGAAAGCTGCCCACCGTGAACTCGGTCATGGGCAGGCCGAAGCTTCTGGCCGCGTCGTAGACGGGGGAGTTGACGATGCCGTGAATCCACGACGCGCCAAGGTCGGTCACCCGCGCACCCTCGCGCAGCGAGTGGGTTCGGCCGCCGATACGGTCGCGGGCCTCGAGCACGACCACGCGGCGCCCGGCCTGCTGCAGCAGCTTTGCTGCGGTGAGACCAGAGACCCCCGCACCGATCACGAGCACATCGATGTCGGTGTGGCGCGGTGAAGTGGCAGCAGTGCTCATGCGATCAGCTTAGAAGATCGACCACCTGGCGAGTCGTGAAAACTCCTCAAGCGCGACGAGTCCACCAGCTGAGTTGCCAGTCTCGTCGAGCGGTGGGCTCCACACGCACACCGTGCCGACGCCGGGCAGCACCCCGACGATGCCTCCGCCAATCCCGCTCTTGACGGGCATGCCGACTCGGTAGGCGATGTCGCCGGCAGCGTTGTACATGCCCGCAGTGAGCAGCACCGCGTTGACGCGGCGGCGATCCTCGAAGCTCAGCACGACCTGGTGCTGATCTTTTTGTGCCAGAAATAGCGCGGCACGGGCCGTGTCATCGGTTGATGCTTCGATAGCGCACTGACGAAAGTAGTTGCGCAGCAGTTGCGGAATCGGGTTCTGAATGCGCCCCACGTTAGCGAGCAGGTGAGCGATCGCGGTGTTCACGTGAGCGTGCGCGAACTCGGCACGGGCCACACTCGGCACCGAACGAATCTTGGCATTGCCAGACTGTTGTTGAATCAGCTGCAGCGTCGGCAGAAACCCATCACCTGCGAGCGTCTTCAACCGGTCGGTGACCACGAGCGCACCGGCGTTTACAAACGGGTTGCGCGGTTTACCGCCTCGTTCCTCGAGTTCAGTGAGCGAACGGAACGAGTGCGAGGTGGGCTCCCACCCCACCTCATCCCACGCGTCAGGGTCACGCTGCAGCAGGGCGACAAGCGAGAACAGCTTCGTGATGCTCTGCAACGAGAACCGCTCACGCGTGTCACCGACCGAGATCTGCTCGCCGGTGAGCAGCGCCACCGAGAACCCAAACTTCTCCGGTGGCACGGCACGAAGATCGGGGATCAGGGCGGTCGTCTGCCCTCGTCCTGCCGCGACGAGGCCCTTTGCGAGTGCCGCCTCCATGTGCGCGCGAAGCGCCGAGGGGCTCGGCTCTGCGAGGGCAGACCGGGGAAGGCTACGGCTCACTGGTGCGGCTCCGTTCTGGTATTGGTGACACCACGGGGCACCGCGAGGTGGGATGCGGACGAGGATGGTGACGGTGTGGCGTGCGCCGCGGGCACGGTGAGATCGGTATGTGCTTCGGTGCGGGCGAGTTCGGTTGCAGTCATGAGCGCAGCCTCGGGCGCGTGCAGGTCGAGCGCCCAGGCGAAGGTGTCGAGGCCGAGCCCGCCAAGCGCGAGCGCCCTGCGATGAAAGTCGCGCAGGATCACGCCTGACGCGGTCGCCTTCTCGCGAGCCTCTCGCCACATGCGCTGCCCGATGCTGTACGAGGCAGCCTGGCCGGGCCAACCGAGATAGCGCAAGATCTCGTAGCGCAGCGTGGTCTCGTGCATCGAGGTGTGCGTGCCAAGAAACTGCAGGGCAAATTCTGGAGTCCACGGGCCGCCGCCGTCGGGGCGGGGGAGCCCCAGGTGCAGGCCGATATCAATGACCACCCGTGCTGCCCGCATCTTCTGCGCGTCCAGCATGCCAAACAGGTCGGCGGGGTCATCGAGAAACCCGAACTCGTGCATCAGATCCTCGGCATAGAGCGCCCACCCCTCACGGTGACCCGATGTGCCAGCGAGAGATCGGCGCCACACATTGAGCGATGGGTTCAGCGCAGTGCCACCCATCTGCAGGTGATGCCCCGGCACCCCCTCGTGGTAGACCGTGGTGCGCTCGCGCCAGGTGCGAAACGTGTCAACGCTCGCTGGCACCGACCACCACATCGTGCCGGGCCGCGCACCATCGAGGCTCGGCTCGGTGTAGTAGATGCCGCCGTCACCCGCTGGCGCAATTTGGCAGTCGAGGCGCCGCAGATCACCCACAATGTCGAAGTGGGTGCCGCTCAGCGCGTCGAGCGCGGCATCACTCGTGTCTTGCAGCCACCCTCGCAGGGCATCCGTGCCATGAATGAGCCGTGCCGGGTCGCGATTCAGCGCGTCGGCCGCGGCTGCAATTGAGGGCTCACCGCACAGCTGCGTGGCGAGCTCGCGCTGCTGGGTAGTCAGCTGGTCGAGCAGGCGCAGGCCCCAGTCATAGCTGTCGTGTGGGTCGACCTCGGCACCCAAGAACTTGCTGAGCGAGAGCCGGTAGGCGGCCTCGCCCACCCCATCAGCTGCCGAGGCGTGAGCGGAGAGCTCATTCACCAGAAACGCGGCAAACCGCTCGTAGGCGTCTGCGGCTCTGAGCGCTGCCGCGCGCACATCGGTGGCCAGCGGCCCCGGCGCCCGCGGGTCATCGGCGCTCGCCGCGAAGCGCTGCGCGGTGCGCCGCGACTGCTCGGCAACTGCGACCGCCTGGCGCTGTGGTGGCGGGTGTGGTGAAGCCGCGCGGGCGGTGAGCCCACGACGCACCCCATCGAGCGCCTCGGGTACCGCCGCCAGCTGGTGCGCGACCCGAAGCCAGTCGCGCTCAGTGTCACGGGGTAAGAGGTCGAACGAATTGCGAATCTCTTGCGCCGGTGACGCAATGACGTTGAGGTCGCCAACGAGCAGGCCGGCCTCGTGCTCGTGGATCAGCTGGGTGAGTTCGCGCTCAAGCTCTCGTCTCGTGACCCGATCGTCGAGCCGGGGTGCGGGCGCTGCCCCCACCGCACCAAGCAGCTGGCGCGCAGCAGCAACGAGCGAGTCGACACCATCGGGTGAGTAGTCGGCAAAGCCGGCGGGTTCGTGACCGAGCTTGATGGCAATGGCCGGGTTCTTCTGCGCGAGCGTCGTTGCCCACTGGTTTGCGAGCGCGTCGATGTCAGAGGGGGTGCCGTGCTGTGGCAGTTGGGCTTCGCTGTTCATGCGATGCTCCTATGCGACTAACCTGGGGTGATGGAAACGAGAAAGGCCAGCGTCGGCACAGAGCTCGCGGCGATCGGCGCGCAGCTGAGACGCGAGCGGCAGCGGCGCGGCCTGAGCCTCGAGGCGCTGAGCTCGCGTGCCGGGGTCAGCTTCGGCCTGATCAGCCAGCTCGAGCGGGGGCTCGGCAACCCCACCTATGCCGCGCTGCGCAGCCTCGCTGAGGCGCTCGACCTGTCGCTGCCCGCGCTGCTCAGCGAGTCCGAGCCCAAGCAGGATGCGGTGGTTCGCGCGGGCGAGCGACGTCAGCTGCCCATGCTCGAAGAACAGCCCGAGAGTCAGCGCGTGGTGCGCGAGTTGCTGACGCCGACGACGCGCAGCGCGCTGCAGGTGATTCGCAGCACACTGCCGCCAGGGTTTACGAACGAAGGCAAAGCGTTTCGCCACTTGGGCACCGAGTGCGTGACCGTCGAATCTGGTGTGCTCACTGTGATGCACGGTGACCGCCGCGTCGAACTTACCGAGGGCGACTCGATGACCTATGTGTGCTCGAAGCCGCACTGGTGGGCGAACACGACCGATACGCCGTGCGTGGTGATCGGGGCAGTAACACCCTTCGAGTAGACGCATGCGGCCTCACCGCCCCCGCTGCAGATCGAGCAGCCGCAGCAGCTCGTCTGCCGGCTCTACATGGTCGTCGGCACGGAGGTCGAGGTGGTCAGCTGCGAGCCCCTCTGGGGTCTGCGCTTCGTGTGCCGCGATCACGGCCGCCGACTG
>JAAZFP010000386.1 GCA_012511645.1 Microbacteriaceae bacterium | reverse complement strand
GTTTCGCCTGATCTGGATCATCAGCATCTACGTTCGCAGCTTCATGCGACGCTTCATGCCCAGCAATATTGCAATCACCGCACTCCGCACTCGCAGCGGCCTCAAGTGGGCCGCACCGGCGATGCTTTTGTCAGTGCCGTACTTGTTCGCAGCAAGCTACGTCGCGACTCTTGTCGACGGTGGCGCATCGAAATGGCTCTATGTCATCTTCGTCGCGTGCATTTGGAACGCGTTGAAGTTCTTAGCGAACGGCATCGTCTGCATGGGGCTCCTCGCGCGGATTCGTGTTCACGAGCGGCGACTCCAGAGGTCTGCTGCCAAGGCGTCTGCCATGCACGCGAACGAGCAACTCGTCGGAGTCTGAACCCGAGGCCAGCAACCACCCTCGCGCGATGAACTATGCCGCGGCAACGAGTAGTTCATTCCAGTTGGTGAGGCATCTGCGAGATAGTAGCTCGCGTTTCATCTCCCAACCGGGTGGGGCCTTCATGCCGCCAAGGCCGACGCCAACCGCGGTGGTCGCGAACTTTCGATTGATCGCATCGAGGGCTTTCCCGACGCCGCGCCCCTCGAACTCTGGCCTGAAGAGGTCGAGCGGTTGCACGCCGTCAGCCTGACGCAGGTCAGTGAGCACGACGCCTGCACGAGCGTACCTGATGCCCTCGGTTGGGAACAGTTTCGGCATCAGTGCTCGTGCAGCCTTGGTGAGTGTGATCGGGTCGTCAGTTGGTGTGGGGAGCCGTACTGAAGCCCCGGCACTATGGGCCACGGTGCTGGTGTCTGCCCAGCCAGTCATTGCCCAGGCAGACAAATGCCCGGCGAGTGAACCCTGTGCACGTAGCCTCGCCGATACTCGCTGCGCGTACAGCGAGATCACCTGCTCCATCTCACGGTCATCGGTGATCTTCTTCGCGAAGCTGCGCGAGAAGATCAGTTGGTCTTTGGCCTCCGGTGGGAACAGTTCGAGCGGAATGCACGGAATCCCGCGTAGTTCGAGCACGATGCGCTCCATATTCACGTTGAACTTCTTCCTGGCCCATTTTGGATCAAGGTCTCGTAGGTCTTTCACGCTGTGCACGTTCATCGCTGCTAGCTTTTTTCCGCTGCGCCCTGCGACTCCCCAAAGGTCAGTGACGGGGATGGATTCGAGGATCCGGCTCGTTTGTTCTTCGCAGTATCGCCCGACGTGCAGCACTCCGTTCATGGCGGGTGTCTTCTTGATACCTATGGCGGCGACCTTCGCAAGGGACTTGGTTGGCCCCATGGCGATACGCACCGGCACCCCTGTGAATCGACGAACAGTCTGGCGAATCTCAGTGCCGACCCGCTCCAGCTCGGCTGGTGTGCCTCGGAGCCCAACGAATGATTCGTCGATCGAGTACACCTCTTGCCAGGCGGAGTAGCGCGAGATAATCTCGGCGATTCTGTTCGACACGGCACCGTATAGCTCGTAGTTTGACGATCGAACCGCGACTCCCATCGTCTCTGCCCAGGCCCTAATCTGAAAATAAGGCTTGAACATGATGCCAGGGTCGATCTGCTTCGCGATCGAGTTGGCAGCGACGACGCAGCCGTCATTGTTTGAGAGCACCACAATGGGTCGGCCGCGGAGTTTCGGGTCGAACGCGGCTTCGCAGCTCGCGTAGAAACTTTCCGCATCTATCAGCGCAATGGATCTTGGGGCAGGCACGCGATGATGCTATGCCGAGCCACCGACACCATGAGACCGAGCTATATCGTGCTAGAGTCACTTTCACGTTCAAGAGTCGTGACCGTAGGTACCTGGCTGGTCGCGCGACAACCCGAATCCATCGATTCCCGGGTGTCCCAGGGGAAGAACGGGCTCACGAAACCTCGTGAAGCAAGATTCGATGGGGCGATGCCCCGGAGAGGGGCATTCAACATGCCTACGTCAAAGAACAGATTCACCCACCGCGACGGCTGGTGGAGCGAACTCAACTTGCGTTACCAGCACGTCCCGATTCAGTCAGGGCATGAGTTCGAAACCGAGCAAGCCGCACTCGCAGTGCTGGCGGCCCATCCGCCGGTCGGCTTCGTCGGCGCCACAGAAGGCAGTACGATAACGGCGGATCAGCTCAACGAGCTAGTCAGAGACGCAACCGAGAACGCCGAGCAGGAAGCAAAAAACCAGCGGGAGTCTGCTGCTGAGGAGCGGCGCTTGCTCGGTTGGGCAAAGATCGAGGAGGCGCTGGCCGACCCCAACGCTGATCGGGTGATCACTGAAGGGCGCTGGGCAGGGTTCAGCCGGGGCGACGCCGTCGCCTGGTGCTGGAATCTGTTTCAGTACGAGCCGCACGGCTTCACACACCCCGGCTCGCAGGTGCGCCACGAGGCCATGCAGCAATTGCAGGCCGGTGGGTTGCCCGAGGTGTTCGGTTATCCCGAGCGCGCCCGCGAACTCGTAGCCCGTGGGCTGACGCCGCGCGAGTACCGGCGACACCAGGAGGCTCTAGGCGCTGGTACATTCGTTGCCCTGGACGTAAGGCATCCTCGGCCCTAAGTGCGATAGAAGCAGGGTCCTGAGAGGGGCAAAACAACAACCCCTCTCAGGTTCTCTGCGGCTCCTGTTGAGTGAAGGTTGAGTGCGTACCGATCCTCCGACATTATGAGGCCGGGCTGATAATGAACGTGACGACGCCCCACACCGTCATCTCGCTCAGCTCGGGCAGCACGAGGTGCGGAAACCCCGGGTTTTCGGCCCGCAGTGTGACCTGACCACTCTGGTCAACATGCAGGCGCTTCACCGTGTACTCACCGTCAACGATCGCAACCACGATGCGCCCGGGCACTGGCGTGACACCGCGATCAACGATCAGCAGCGCCCCGTCTGGAATCACGGGCTCCATCGACCGCCCCGCAGCTCGCCAGAAGTAGGTGGCCGCACGATCGCGAATGAGATGCTCGACAAGGCTCAGCTCTTCGGTCGGGTAGTCCTGCGCTGGGCTCGGAAACCCGCACTGCGCAGCCTCGGGGGCTACTGGCAATGAAACGTCGAGCGTGAGCAGCAGGGGCTCGGGATTTTGCATCGCCAAGCATTCTATCGAACATATCTTCGAGTGACTGTGTTGTGGCCCCGAGCACGCACCTGTGTGGTGAGCTTTGACAACGAAGGAGCCAGCTGATGCCTACCCTCTCCGATCTCGTACGAGACGAGCGATCCGCACCCCTTACGGGCTCTGGGTGAACGGCAACACCGACCTGCTCCGTGGAGATGTTGCTGACCGCGTCACGATCACGGGAGCACGCGCAGCTACCGGCTAGGGCACTTTCGTCGCCGAAGAAATCGCAAGCGGCCTCTCCGAGAAAGGCCGAACGGTCGTGGCTGGTGTCGCCTACGGC
>JAAZFP010000385.1 GCA_012511645.1 Microbacteriaceae bacterium | reverse complement strand
GCCCCGCCTGATCGATTGAGCTGAACACGGTGGCAGGGTCATAGGCATCGAGAAAGGCGCAGGGCCCATAGTCGATCGTCTCGCCAGAGATCGTCACGTTGTCGGTGTTGAGCACCCCGTGCACAAAGCCCACGAGCATCCAGGATGCAGCAAGCTGTGCCTGGCGTACGACAACCGCTTCCAAGAACTCATCGATCGAGGCATCGGTGTGACGAAGTGACGGGTCATGACGGTCAATCGCGTGGTCGACGAGGCGTTGCAGCAGCTGAGTGTCACCGGTTGATCGCGCGAATTGAAAGGTGCCGACCCGCAGGTGGCTTGCGGCGGTGCGCACAAGCACGGCACCTGGCAGTGGGTCAATTGATTCGTTGCGCATCACGCTGCGCCCTGTGCCTATGACGGCGAGCGCGCGGGTAGTTGGCACACCGAGCGCGTGCATCGCCTCACCCATCAGGTATTCGCGCAGCATTGGCCCAAGCGCGGCGTACCCGTCGGCGCGGGTGAACGGGGTCGGTCCCGAACCTTTCAGGTGCACATCGCGCAGTGCACCGTTGGTGGCACGCAGCTCGCCGAGCAGCAGCGCGCGCCCATCGCCGAGCCGAGGGCTATAAGCCCCAAACTGATGCCCGGCGTATACCTGCGCCACGGGCGTCGCCCCGTCGGGCAGCTCGTTGCCGAGCATGAATCTGATGCCGGCGTCGCTGCGCAACCACTCGGGGTCAAGCCCGAGGTTTCGCGCGAGCGGCTCGTTCAGCACGATGAGTGTCGGGTCTTCGAATCGCACCGACGCAGTGCGCACCCCGAGTTCGGGGAACAGGCTCGCGAAATCGCTCCTGAGCGGGACGCTCGCGGCGTCACGCGCCAACTCGTGCTCGTCGCACGCACTCACGCGACCCGGTTCTGGCAGCTGTTCGTCACCCATGCTCTCAGGCTACGCCCGAGACCTTGGCAACGCCCGAAACTTAACTCGCGCAGGGCACACAACGATCGGCGAACGGCCGCACCTCGAGCCGCTCGACCGGGATCGGCTGCCCACAGCTCAGGCACACCCCATAGCTGCCATCGGCGAGTCGTTCCTTTGCGGCCTCAACTTGCGCTGCGTTCGACCGTGCCGACTCGAGGAGGCCGGTGATCCTCGACCACTCGGCCGAGAGGGGAACGCCCTCGGGGTCGTGTTCGTCATCGTCTGATTCGCTGCGGCGAGCGCGGGTGAGCGCGTCGAGCTCATCCTCAAACTTGCGCACGCGGGCATCGGCCCGCTGCTGTTCGTCGTCAAGCACGCGGGCGAGGCGCGCATCCTGGTTCATGCCGCTAGCCTAGCTCGGCGCCATCAACGTAGAACCAGTGCCCATCCTCGCGCACGAAACGGCTTCGTTCGCGCTGCTCGAGCCGCCCCTCGGGGCCTCTCGCGATTGCGGTGAAGGTGACGAAATCCTCGTCATCGAATGGACCGCCCGCTTCAGTTGCCTCAACGACGAGCTTCAGCCAGCGCAGCCCTGTATCGAGCTCGAGTGCGTCAGGACGGGTGGTGTGGTGCCAGCTCGCCAGCAGGTAGTGGTCGAGGCCGAGCACGAACGCGCTGTATCGCGACCGCATGAGGCGCTCGGCGGTCGACGCCGGTGATCCCTCGTGCAGCGGTCGGCAGCACTGGTCATAGTCGTTGTCCCGACCGCACGGGCAACGAACAGTCTCACTCACCGAATGCTCACGGGGTGACCGCGACCTGCTCGCGAATGGCTTGCCACACTGCCTCATCGCTCGTGCGTTCGCCGAGCCGGTTCGGCTTGCCTGTGCCGTGGTAGTCACTCGCACCGGTGATGACAAGACCCTGACTCTCGGCTAGCTCAGTGAGTGGCGGCAACCAGTCGTCACGATTCTCGGGGTGGTCAAGTTCGATGCCCCACAGCCCTGCCGAAACGAACTCTTCGATGGCCCCGAGGTCTACCGGTCTACGCATGCGGCTTGCCGCGGGGTGTGCGAGCACCGGCACGCCACCGGCGTCGCGCACCAGGCGAATCGCGTCAACCGTGTCAACCGCATAGGTGGGCACATAGTAGGGAGAGCCAGGATGCAGCGCTTCGGCGAAGGCGATGCTGCGATCAGCGTAGAACCCTGCGTCGACGAGCGCGTCGGCGAGGTGGGGTCGACCGACGGTGCGGCCAGCGTTGGCCAGCAGCACGGACTCCCAGTCCAGATCAAAATCAACGGCGAGCAGAGTCACCATTTCTCGGGCACGGTCGTGGCGTGAGGTGCGCACGCGCTCGAGCGCGGCTTGAAGGCCGGGGTGCTGGGGATCGAGGCCGTACGCGAGCAGGTGGGTGGAGCGCCAGTCGTGTTTGGTGGTGATCTCCATGCCGGGCAAGAAGTCGATGCCAGCAACGGCTGCGGCTTCTCGAGCTTCGTCCCAGCCATCGGCAGTGTCGTGGTCGGTGAGCGCGAACCCTGCAAGCCCGAGAGCGGCAGCTTCGACCGCGATCTCTGCCGGGGTGCTGGTGCCGTCACTTCGCAGGGAGTGCGTGTGTAGGTCGTAGCGGGCAGACATAGGGCAATCGTAGTCGCTTCGGGTGGTGCTCTGGCAAGAGGCATCCTCCTTCCGATCCATGTCGGGCCAAATCTGTTGCCCTCGGCAGCGGCCTCTCCGCACAGCCCTCATGCACTGCCGTGCAGGGTTCTCTGCGCATGCGATGAGACAATGGTGGCATGACTGAGACCACCACGCACGAGGTTGAAATCGACAACACGAACCGCAGCACGACGCCGCGGTCTGACCAGTTCCTGAACTACATCATGTCGGACTGGGCTGAGGGTGATAATGCACTGCCTGAGGCGCGCGAGTCAGCTGCACATGCCGCGGCTCGTCGGGCTGCGCTCGGCGCGCAGTTTGTGGGTGAGCGGCTGGTGATTGATGCGGGTTCGATGAAGCAGCGCTCGAACGACACGTTCTATCAGTACCGTGCCCACAGTGCGTTCTCGCACCTGACCGGGTGGGGCGCTGACTGCGAGCCAGGATCGGTGCTCGTGCTCGATCCACTGGCCGGTGCAGGCTCGGGGGATGCTGCGACCCATGAGGCGACGCTCTATTTCCGTGAGCGCGCGGGTCGCGATAGTGAGGAGTTTTTTGCGAACCCTGAGATTGGTGAGTTCTGGATCGGCCCCCGCCCTTCTCTCGCACAGGTCGCGGCCGACCTCGGCATTCGCACGGCACCACTCGCAGACTTTGTGGCGGGTGACGGCGACCGCACGCTCGATGATGCGGATTTTGCGCGCGCAGCCTCAGAGCTGCGGTTGGTGAAGGATGCGTATGAGCTTGCAGAGATGCAGGCCGCGGTTGACGCGACCGCTCGAGGCTTCGACGAGGTGCTCACAGCGCTTGGCCGCGCCACTGCAGAGCGTCGTGGCGAGCGCGTCATCGAGGGTGTGTTTAACCTGCGTGCTCGCCTCGACGGCAACACGGTCGGTTACGACACCATCGCCGCGGCTGGCGCTCACGCCTGCACGCTGCACTGGATCCGCAACGATGGCGAGGTGCGTAATGGTGACCTGCTGCTGCTTGACGCCGGTGTTGAGCTCGACAGCCTCTACACCGCTGACATCACCCGCACGATCCCAATTTCGGGCACCTTCACTCCCGTACAGCGACGCGTCTATGAGGCGGTGCTTGAGGCCGCCGATGCGGCACGCGCAATTGTGCGTCCCGGCATCCGCTTTGGCGATGTGCACGATGAGGCGATGAAGGTTATCGAGCGCAAGACCCGTGAGTGGGGCCTGACCCCGGAGCGGGCCGAGGGTGACGACACGCCCTATCACCGCCGCTACATGGTGCACGGCACGAGCCATCACCTGGGGCTCGACGTGCACGACTGCGCCCAGGCGCGTCGGGAAATGTACCTCGACGGCATCATTGAGCCGGGCATGGTGTTTACCATCGAGCCGGGCCTCTATTTTCAGCCCGACGATCTCACCGTGCCAGAGGAGTACCGCGGCATCGGCGTACGCATCGAAGACGACATCGTCGTCACCGAAGATGGCTGTGTGAATCTGTCGGCGGGTATCCCCCGCAGCGCAGATGACGTCGAGGCGTGGG
>JAAZFP010000384.1 GCA_012511645.1 Microbacteriaceae bacterium | reverse complement strand
CTTAGTGCTGAATGCCGGCGTGCAACATCGACGCGATCCAGCCGCGCAAATTGATCGCGCGAGCATCATGGAGGTGTTTGAGACGAATCTCGTCGCACCGTTGCTGCTCATGCGCGAAGCTGCATCACATCTGCGACCAGGAGCGTCGGTGATCGTGACTGCTTCGATTCAGTCATTCAACCCCGGCCCCGACCTGCTCGACTATGCCATGACGAAGGCCGCACTTGTCGCGTTCACAAAGGCGCTCGCTGTCGAGCAGGGTGCTCGGGGCATTCGAGTCAATGCCGTCGCTCCCGGCCCAATCTGGACCCCACTCATTCCTGCTACTGGCTGGGAGGAAAAGCAGCAGCGCTTTGGAGAAGACACGCCGTTGGGCCGTCCCGGCCAGCCAGCCGAGCTCGCGGGTGCCTATGTCTATCTCGCCTCTGAGGCCGCCTCGTATGTATCAGGGGCAGTGTTGCCGGTCACCGGAGGGAAACCCTTGTGAGTGAAAGATCAGATCCAACGAAGATGCGCAACCAGCCATCACTGCGCACGTCGTCGGGACGCATTTGGCTGGTGATCGGTGGACTGTTCGCGGCCCTCACTGGCACGCTCTTTGTGCTCCTCGCGATACAGACTCAGGGGGCCACAAGGATCGTGGCTATCGCTGCCTCTGCCGCCATTCTGCTGTGCTTCCTTGTCATCGTCATCACGCGAATTACTGTCTCATCGTCGACGGTGAAGTTGCGCACGATGGCCATCGCCATGCTCAGTATGGCAGTGATCGCCCTCGTCTGCATGTGGCTTGCGGGCATGCTGCGCGCTGGCACCGCGCCGATGCTGAGTGGCTGAAGAGTGTCGCAATCACAGCTCGAACGTTGCGTCCGAGAACCGCAATAATGAATGCACTTGCTATGGGGCTGGTTCTTCGATCACTCGTAGCCCGCCGGGGGAGTTTGCGAACTGCATGAGTGCTTCGACCCAAGCGTGATTGAGCTCTGGCGTGGCAGGCTCGTCAAACTCAAAGTGAACGGTCACCGCTGGGTGCAACCAAATCGTGTGCTGGCGGTCATCTACCCAGCTAAACGCGAAACTTTCTTGCAACCCCAATTTACCAAGGATCACGGTGCGCAAGTGCGTGAGGAGGCGATCATCGAAGGTGAACTCTTTCTCTTCTCCGTAGTGCAAGACTCCCATCTGTTAGTCCTTGCCTTGTCGTGATCTCGGCCGTGAGGTGTTGCGCTTCTTTGATGAGGGAACAGGCTGCGTCTGGTCGACTGTCGCTTCTTTCATGCCTCGTGTGGGTTCATCTTTGGCGTGTTTCATGGCCTCTTTTTCAGAGAGCACGATGAGCCCGCGTGGGGTATTGGAAAAGTTGTTGAGCACCTCAAGCCAGTCCCGGTTGAGTTCGGGTGCGCGGCTGCCTGAGAACCGAAACGTGATGGGAATGGTGGGGGAGAGCCAGATAGAGAGACGCCCACCGCCGCGCTCTGCAGGGTTCGTCCAGCTCATCAAGAAGCTCTCTTGTCTGCGGAGCTTAATAGTGATTGCTACTTTGAGGTGCGCGAGCGTTCGGTCTTCGAATTCGTACTCTTGTGCACCCCCATACACTAAGAATCCCATGCGCTAATACTGACAGCATTTATCGCAGAAAGACAGCATTTCGGCGCGCCGCTCGTGGGAGGCGCGCCGAAATACGGTGAGTGAACTGGCTCAGCCGCGCTTGAGGGTGCCGAGCTCAGCACCGCTCGCATCACGCACGGAGAGCGTGTCACCGCTAACCGAGACTGACGCAGGGTCGACCATCCACACCTCTACGCCCTCACACGCCATCATCGTGGTGGCCATGGGACCAACACTGAAGACATCGCCGTCTGCCTCCCAGCTGCCCATCACTCGGTTACAGCCGTCCGAGCCTGAGTAGCTGCCGTCTTCGGCTAACTCGAGTGAGGTTTCGCCAGGAGCGTCGGTACCCCATGAGCCAACGGGTGATGAGGAGCCGCCGCCTGAGCAGGCGGTGAGGCCGAGAGCAACAAGTGCGACAGAAGCAGTAGCAAGAGCGGTTTTCAGCGTTCGGTT
>JAAZFP010000383.1 GCA_012511645.1 Microbacteriaceae bacterium | reverse complement strand
GTCCTCACGGCGCTTGACCGCGGCGCCGAGGCCGTTGGAAGCGTCGAGGATCTCGTTGGTGAGCCGCTCGGTCATGCTCTTCTCGCGACGCGACTTCGCGTAGCTGGTCAGCCAGCGCAGCGCGAGCGTGTTCGCACGGTGCGGCTTGACCTCGACCGGGACCTGGTAGGTCGAGCCGCCGACGCGACGGGACTTGACCTCGAGGGTCGGGCGGACGTTGTCGAGCGCCTTCTTGAGCACGGTCACGGCGTCTTGACCCGACTTGTCGGCAACGTTCGAGAGCGCGCCATAGACGATGCGCTCTGCGAGGCTCTTGTTGCCGTGAAGCAGGATCTTATTGACAAGCTGGCTCACCACGGGTGAGCCGTACACCGGGTCGGCGACGACGGGGCGTTTCGGAGCAGGTCCCTTGCGAGGCATTACTTCTTCTCCTTCTTCGCACCGTAGCGGCTGCGCGCCTGCTGACGATCTTTGACCGCCTGCGTATCGAGCGCACCGCGCACGATCTTGTAGCGCACACCCGGCAGGTCTTTCACACGACCGCCGCGCACGAGCACCATCGAGTGCTCCTGCAGGTTGTGACCCTCGCCCGGAATGTAGGCGGTGACCTCGGTTCCGTTCGAAAGCTTCACACGAGCGACCTTGCGCATCGCCGAGTTCGGTTTCTTCGGGGTGGTGGTGTACACACGGGTGCACACGCCACGCTGCTGTGGATTCGCCTTGAGCGCGGGGGCCTTGGTCTTTGCGACCTTCGGCGTGCGCCCCTTGCGAACCAGCTGCTGAATAGTAGGCACTGATTCTCCTTGTTACTCCTGCACGGTGACAGGAATGCTGCAAATGTTGAGCATTCGCGACCACTCGCGTGACCGCTAACCTGCTGCCGCATTGCCGACCGGCGATGTGCCGGGTGACACTGCGACGGGCGCAGGTATGCCGTGGGGGTGTGGGCTAGGCCCATTGACCCTTATGTGATGACTCCCCCGCCGCTTGCGCACAGCAAACGTCGGTGGACACACCAACAATCAACTATACGCCCCCGATGTCGCGTTCCGCAATCACGGCCCTCTAACTCTATCGAGCTTTGTTCTCTCGCATTACTCGCCGAACTACCGCCCGGCTATCGCCACGCCTGCGGCCCATTTCAATCTGGCTTTCGGCCGCGGGCAAGGTGCATTTTGGCCCCTCAAGCTGCACTTCTCTTGCGACTGAAGTTTAGAGAGAACCGGGCAGGGTGTTAGGCGAGTATCGCCAGCACAGCGTCACCGTAGCGCTCGAGTTTCGCATCGCCGATGCCCGAGATGCCGCGCAGTGCGTCGCGGCTCGCGGGCCGGTGCACGGCGAGTGCCCGCAGCGTGGCATCACCGAACACCACATATGGCGGCACTCCCTGCTCGCGCGCTTCACCGAGCCGCCATTCGCGCAGCCGTTCGAACGTTGCGGCCTGATCCTCGCTCAGATCTGCCGTGGCAGTCTTCTTCGCCGACGACGGTCGCCGCGCAGCGCTCCGCGCAACCACTTCTTCGCGCATCATGACCTGCTGCTCCCCCCGCAACACCGGCTTCGCCGCCTCGGTGGGCGCGAGCACGCCCCACTCCCCTTG
>JAAZFP010000382.1 GCA_012511645.1 Microbacteriaceae bacterium | reverse complement strand
CCGATTGCCGCGCAGGGACACGCTGCCGGTGCGTCGGGTCACGCTCAGGCCGTGAACTCGCTGCTCGTGCACCTCGTGGGCGCCGCGGTGTGGCTCGGTGGGCTCATTACTCTGGTATTTCTCGTCAAGACGGTGGATCGCGCGCGTCTCGCCCTGCTGGTCTCGCGCTACAGCACACTCGCCCTCTACTCGTTCATTGGGGTGAGCGTATCAGGCGTGGTGAGCGCTGCGCTGCGGGTTGGTGGCTTCGCTGCGCTCTTTGAGACGGGCTACGGCCAGATCGTCGTGCTGAAGGCAGTGACCCTGGTCGGGCTCGGCATCTTTGGTGTGGTCTGGCGCCAGTGGGCGATCGGCAAGATCCCGGGGCCCAAGGGCGGCCGGGTGTTTGCCGGGTTGGTTGTGGCTGAACTTGCGCTGATGGGCGCAGCGAGTGGGCTTGCGGCGGCGCTCGGACGCACCGCAACCCCCGTCGCCATCGAGTCGGCCCGCGCGACCGAGAGCCCGACGGTCACCCCGGCCGAGTGGCTGACCGGTGATCCGCTACCGCCCGAGCTCACCTTTATGAGCTACATTACCGAGTGGAAGTTTGATCTCGCGTGGGCGCTCGTGTGCTTCTTTGGTATGGCGCTCTATCTCGCGGGCGTCTGGCGACTTCACCGGCGCGGCGATAAGTGGCCGGTGGGCCGCACGATCGCGTGGGTGTTCGGCCTGTTGCTGCTGCTCTACACGACGAACGGTGCGCTGAATGCCTATGAGCAGTACCTCTTCAGCGTGCACATGCTCGGGCACATGATGCTCGCAATGCTCATTCCGCTGGTGCTCGTGCTCGGCGCGCCCATCACGCTCGCGCTGCGCGCGGTGCCGAAGCGCACCGACGGCTCGTGGGGTGGTCGCGAGTGGATCATGTGGATGGTGCAGACGCCATACTCGAAGGTCATTACCCATCCCGTCGTGGCCGCCGTGATCTGGGCGGGCTCACTGTGGGTGTTCTACTTCACGCCGATGGTGCGGTGGGCGGCGTCTGAGCACCTGGGGCACCAGTGGATGATCGTGCACTTCCTGATCTCGGGCTACCTGTTCAGTCTGTCGATGATCGGCATCGATCCCGTGCCATACCGCTTCCCCTACCCGCTGCGCATTGCGACGCTGTTTGCGACGATGGCGTCGCACGCATTCTTTGGGGTGACGATCATGACCACGAAGGGGCTGCTTGCCGCTGACTGGTACGGCGCCATGGGTCGCACCTGGGGGGCGACACCACTCGAAGACCAGAACGTCGGCGGCGGTATCGCGTGGGGCATCGGTGAACTCCCGACGCTGGCGCTGGCACTGATTGTCGCGATCCAGTGGTCGCGCAGCGATGAAAAAGAGCAGAAGCGCAAGGATCGCTTCGCCGATCGCTCGGGTGATGCTGAGCTTCACGCCTACAACGAGATGCTCGCGAAGCAGGCCGAGCGTGATCAGCGCGCGGCAGCCCGACGCTAGCTGACTCTCCGCGCACCCGCGTGTCGGTGTGGGTGCACCATTCCATGTACCGAGCGAGCGATCGGTCGGATGTGATATGGTGAGGCAACGATCGATCAACGAAGAGAAGATTGGAACCTGCATGTCCACACCGGTAGCCCAGCGATTCGCGGGCAAAGTTGCCATTGTGACGGGCGCGAGCCGAGGCATCGGCCTCGCGATCGCGAAGCGCATCGTTGCAGAGGGCGGCCGAGTCTGCATTACGGCACGCAAGGAAGAGGCGCTCGCCGAAGCCGCCGCCACATTTCCCCCGGGCACCGTGACCTCTCTTGCCGGTAAGGCCGATGATCCTGAGCACCGAGCCGCGGTGATGGACCACGTTGCTGCAACCTACGGTGGGCTCGATGTGCTCGTGAACAACGCTGGCATCAATCCGTTCTATGGCACGACGATGGAGCTCGAGCTCGGGGCCGCACGCAAATTGCTCGAGGTGAATGTCATCGGCACCCTTGGCTGGGTGCAGGCGGCCTATCACCACGACGGGCTTGCGTTCAAGGAGCGCCGGGGCAACGTCGTGAACCTCGCTTCTGTTGCGGGCAAGGTGCCCTCGGAGGGCATCGGCTTCTATGGCGTCACCAAAGCCGCTGTGATGCACCTCACCATGACGCTTGCTGCCGAGCTCGGTCCAGAGATCCGCGTCAATGCGGTCGCACCGGCCGTGGTGAAAACCGATTTTGCCAAGGCGCTCTATGAGGGCCGCGAGGCTGAGGTCTCGGCCGACTATCCGCTTGGTCGCCTGGGCGTGCCCGACGATATTGCGGGCGCTGTGATGTATTTCGCGGCAGCCGACGCAGAGTGGGTAACCGGTCAGACTCTCGTGCTTGACGGCGGTCTGCTGAGCGCAGGAGGAACCGCATGAGCCAGCTCCCAGCCGACATTGAAGACCTGCGGCTGCGCACCCGCGCGTTCATTCGCGAGGTGGTGATTCCCGCCGAACCGAAACCGGGTACGACGCTCGCCCATGCCGACCGGATCGTGCTGATGGAGCAGGCAAAGGCCGCTGGCGTGTTCGCCCCCCATCTGCCCACGGAGTTCGGTGGGCAGGGGGTGCCGCTGGAACACTGGCCCGCGATCTTCATTGAGGCCGGCTACTCACCGATCGGCCCGGCAGTGCTCAACTGCATGGCACCTGATGAGGGCAATATGCACATGATGAACCTCATCGCGACCGATGCGCAGAAGGAGCGGTACCTGGCACCGCTTGGGGCGGGAGACGCGCGCTCATGCTTCGGCATGACCGAACCGCACCCGGGTGCAGGCAGCGATCCCGCTGGACTGCAGACACGCGCGGAGCGCGTTGACGGAGGCTGGCGCATCAACGGCCACAAACGGTTCTCGAGCGGTGCAGACGGCGCGGCGTTCTGCATTCTGATGGCAACGAACGAGGCGATCGAGGCCGAGGGAATTCCGGCAGGCGCGACCATGTTCCTTGTCGACATGGATCACCCCGGCATGCGCGTCGGCAACCCGATCCACACCATCGATTCGACGGTTGATGGCGGGCACCCACACCTCTACGTCGAGGATGTGATCGTGAGCGATGACGCGGTGCTCGGTGCACCTGGTGAAGGCTTCCGGTACGCGCAGTTGCGTCCCGGGCCTGCCCACCTCACGCACTGCATGCGCTGGTTGGGGCACGCACAGCACGCGCAGGACATTGCGCTTGATCGCGCCAACACCCGTGAAATCTTCGGTAGCAAGATCAAGGATCTTGGTATCGCGCAAGAAATGCTCGCCCAGAGTGAGATCGATATTGAGACCTCGATTGCGATCATCGATCGCACGGCGCACCTGCTCGAAACCGATCCCAAGGCAGGCTCCGCACTCTCGAGCATCGCCAAGGTGCACTGCTCAGAAGCGATCTTCCGCATCATCGACCGCGCAATGCAGTTGTGCGGAGGTGACGGCGTCAGCGATGCGCTGCCGCTCGCCTCGTACGCGAACGAAGTTCGACCCTTCCGCATCTATGACGGATCAAACGAGACCCACAAGTGGGCGATCTCGCGACGTGCTGCATCGCGAAGGCGGCACGAGGTGGAGGCAGGCGCTCAGCCGCTCGATCGCGTCGATGAGCACGGCCGAGACACATGGGCAGAGCGTTGAACTCCGCGCCCGATGGTGTCGAGGTCGTTGCAACCGCGGCCGATGCTGAGGGGCTCGAGAGGCCACCGCTCCTGATTGTTGACCGCGTTGTCGCGTTTCTCGATGAGCACGGCATTGGTAT
>JAAZFP010000381.1 GCA_012511645.1 Microbacteriaceae bacterium | reverse complement strand
GCTCTCAACCCTCGGGCCCAGCCAACACACTGGCGCAATCGCTCGTGGGGAGGTCATCAGCAGCAATGATGTGACCTGTTCAGGCACGTACCTGTTCAGGCACGTCAGCGGCAAGTGGATTGCCCGCACCGAGCCGCGGACAGATAACGAGCGCTATGGCAGTCTTGCGGTGCGCGCCGAGAATGCCGAGGCGGCGGTGCGCGACATCATCACCGGCGGGCAGGCGCCAGCCGAGAACTCGGTTTCGGAGGTGACGATCGCGATGAGAGGTCAGACACTATTTCGGCCAGAGGGGCTCTCGCGACACGCCTGGACATGCAAGTCAGGAGGCGAAATCCATCGATGCCGCCCGAATTCAGCGACCTGCCCCGAGAGCGATAGCCCGGAAACTCCCGCTAGTGGTGACGGTCGTCACTCGCTGGGGAGGGCCCCGTCACCAGCATGAACCAGGTGGTGGCGTCCTGCTCCGGCGTGAAGAATTCGGCGATGAGCCGAGCGGCTTCGGCGGGGTCCATCGGTGTCGCGCGCTCGCGCAGCAGCGGCTCCATCTCGTGCGCGCGCTCTGCGAGGTAGCGCGCGCGCCGATCGAAGTCGCGGCCCAGCAGCTAGAGAAACAGCTGCTCCTTGCTCTCGAAGTTCGAGTAGAAGGCGCCGCGGGTGGCCACATACGAGTTTGTCGAACCCACGGCAAGTGAACCAGATAAGCTCGTTTCGGTTAGTTGGCCCTTCGCGGTTTCGCGGGGGGCCTGCTTTTTGCGTTCTGGCGCCACCTGGGGCTCGCTGTGGGCCATGACGCTCCGAACTAGGCTGTTCGCCTCAGACAGTTCAAGCTCTGCCGTGACTCCGGTTTCGTCGACGTAGATGTGGATGTCATCGAAAAGCGCCGTGAGTAGATCTCGTTTGACGCTATCCGGGGCATTCTTGTAGGTCTCTCCTTGATTGCGCAGTAGATCTGCGTATGCGAGGGCAACATCTGCACCGTACTGTATGCGCTCAGCGGTATGCGTCAACTTCTCCTGGACAGCGCCCTTTTGTAGCGACGTCTTCTCGAGTTGCGTATGGACCTTCTCTATCTCAGTGGTGCCGTTGGCCGCTGTCATAATCAGGGGCAGATCAAGAAAGCATCAGTGAATGCATAAGCGGATCAAAGGTGACCTGCGGGTAACAAAGCCATGAGATTAGTGAAGGCAGAAATAAACGGATTCGGCAGGTTGGCCGAAGGTACCGTGAACCTCGATAGCAAAGTGATTGCGATTGTCGGCCCAAATGAGGCCGGAAAGACGACCCTACTCAAGGCGCTGGCGTATATCGACAATGAAAAGGTGCTCTCCGTTTCGGAGCGTTCCCGAGGTGTGGATGTTGCGGACGTTTCTACGGTAGTAAGGGTTCAGTCCCTCCTCGACGATGAGGATCGTAGTGCTGTTGAGCATCTAGAACTCCAGGAAGCTCCGCGGGCCATGTGGCTCTCCCGCACTGCTGGAGGTGGAGGCCAGCCAAGGGTAACCATCGAGCCGCAGATACTGTGAAGCGCCCTGGGTTTGTTTCTCCTGAATGAGGAATGTTAGATGCAAGCCGTTTGGTGCTGTGCCAACAAGGCTGCCAACGGTCACATCATCAAGAGCGCGGGTCTGGCGAGACATGTCGTTGTGCTCGCGACGCTAGTATTCGCCTGATAGTCCCCTCGGTGCGTAGCCGCGGTGTATTGCGTCTGAACATGCAAAGGGCCGAGGCGTAAGCCCCGACCCTTCGTGTGGTGCGGCCGACTCAACTCAGCCGCGACAGATGCGTGCCTAGTCCATTACGGCGACGAGGCGACCCTCGACCTTGCCCTCGTGCAGGCGATCAATGCCATCGGAGATCTCGTCGAAGGTGATCTCAGTCAGCTTCGGGTTGAGCTTGCCCGTGGCCATGTACTCGTAGATACCCTCAATGTCGGCCTTGGTGCCACCGTTTGAACCGCGCAGGTTGCACTGGTTCAGAATCAGCGAACGGGTGTTGATGAGCGCCTCAAGGCGGCCCATGCCGACAAGCACGACGGTGCCATCGCGGCGAATTACGTCAACCGCGTCAGCGGTGGTCTGACCGAACCCTGCGAAGTCGATGATCACGTCAAAGG
>JAAZFP010000043.1 GCA_012511645.1 Microbacteriaceae bacterium | reverse complement strand
CGGCATTGGTATCGGGCCGCTCAGCTGGCAGCGCATCGGTGACGGGCAATCGAACATCACCTATCTGATCGAGCGCGGTGGGCGACGGGCGGTGCTTCGCCGTGGACCGCGCCCTCCATTGCCGCGCTCGACGCACGACATGATGCGTGAAGCACGCGTGCAGCAGGGTCTTGGCAGGGTCGGCGTCTCGGTGCCGAAGATCCTTGCGGTGTGCGCAGACGAATCGGTGCTGGGCGTGCCCTTCTATGTGATGGAACACCTTGACGGCGAGATCATTCTGGATCGGGCACCTGCCGCAATCGACACGCCGCACGAGCGACGAGCGACGTCAGAGGCACTCGTTGACACACTGGCTGAGATGCACAACATCGACCTTGAGGCGGCTGGCCTCGCCGACTTCGGTAAGCCGGAGGGATATCTCGAACGGCAGGTGAAGACGTTCACTGCGCTCGCATCACAGGTCTCGCAGCGCTCGCTGCCGCTCGTGGCCGAGATCGGTCAGTGGCTCGACGCACACCGACCTGACACCCAGAGAGCCGCACTGGTGCACGGTGACTATCGACTCGGCAACGTGATGGTGCACCGGGACGCCCCGGCGAGAGTCGCCGCCGTGCTCGACTGGGAGATGGCGGCACTCGGTGATCCACTCGCTGACCTCGGGTACCTGGTCGCGAGCTATTACGACCAGACTTCACAGGGCACCGCGATTGAGATTTCGACAGCCACTGCGCGTGACGGCTACTTGACCCGCGACGAGATCGCAACGAGATATGTCGCGGGCACCGGGCTGAGCATCGATGACCTCCCCTGGTATCAGACGCTCGCGCTCTGGAAGAGCTCGGTGTTTCTCGAAGCGATCTACACGAGGTGGCGCCGCGGTGAGCGGCCAGGGGATGCGTTCGCGCCGACGCTCGAAGACGGTGTGCCGCAGATTCTCGAGGTGGCGAGGGCGCTCGGCCGCTGATCTCGGCGTGCTGCACGAGACCGTGTGGTGCCGACGAGAGCAGGTAACTTGGTGGTTACCGAACGATGCGCACGGTGTCCTTGCAGATGTCGAGATAGACGCGCACCAGTTCATTCACAGGCATCGGCCCGCTCGGGCGATACCACTGAGAGACACCGAGGCAGAGCGTCGAGATGGCGCGCGCGGATTCGCGGGGGTGGGGGGTCGTGAAGAGCCCCTCAGAGACACCGCGCTCGACGACCTCGGTGACGAGCGCCTGCTCCTCCCGGCGCTGCTCAAGGTGCTTCTCGCGGGCACCCTCGGGGAGTGAGCGAATCTCGCTATAAGTCACAAACGCGATGTCGCCGTACTCGGCATGAAACTGAATCAGGCATCCGACGAGGTGTTCAAACCGTTCGAGGGTGGTCGTGCCACGCTGCAGAGATTCGTGCGATGCCGCCAGCAACCCATCCATGGCAATGTCGCACAGGGCGACAAGAATCGCGGCCTTTGACGGAAAGTGATGGTAAATGCCCGGCACCGACAGCCCGGCCTCGGCCGCGATCTGTCGAATCGACGTGCCGTGAAAGCCGCTGACGGTGAAGCAGCGCAGTGCGGCCGCACAGATCGGATCGATCGAGAGGGGCTGCGGCAAGTAGTTGGGCGTCATTGGCTGGAGATGGCTGCGGTGCGATGGGAGCGGACGTGTCGGCTCGCTCAGGCCCCCGGGCTTCCTGCGTCAGTGTCGGTCACATCGGCCCGGTGAAAGTTCAGGTGTGAGCGCGAAGCGGTGGGACCGCGCTGGCCGAGGTATCGCGAGAAGGTGGCGCCAGCGCCGTAGGGGCGCTCGGCCGGAGAGGTGAGCCTGAAGAAACACAGCTGGCCGATTTTCATGCCCGGCCACAGGCGAATCGGCAGGGTCGCGACGTTCGAGAGCTCAAGGGTGACGTGGCCCTCGAACCCCGGATCAATAAACCCGGCGGTGGAGTGGGTGAGGAGCCCCAGACGACCGAGCGAGCTCTTGCCCTCGAGGCGCGCGGCCACATCATCGGGCAGGCGCACCTGCTCGAAGGTTGAGCCGAGCACAAATTCGCCGGGGTGCAGAATGAATCCCTCTTCCGGGTCAATCTCAAGCAGCCTGGTCAGTTCGGGCTGATCCTGCGCTGGGTCAATGACTCCGTACTTGTGATTATCGAAGAGGCGAAAGTAGCGGTCGAGGCGAACATCGACACTCGACGGTTGCACCATCTCGGGCTCGCTAGGGGTCAGCCCGATGCGCCCTGACTCGAGTTCGGCCTTGATATCGCGGTCTGAAAGCAGCACGCTCTCATCCTATTTCTTTTTCGCAATCGGCTCGGTGATCGCGAAGAGGAGTTCGCTGATGTTCTCAGGGAGATGGTGCAGGCCGCCGGCCGCGTCAGGGCCGCTGAGCGCGGTGATGCGCAGCGCGCGCTCGTATTCACCGCCCAGGATCTGCACCGAATGCTCGGCGGGGAGAGTGAATCGGCGGCCCGCCACCGTGAGTGCCGTTTCGACAGCGTCGGCGAGGCTCGAGTACGAGCGCTGCAAAAACTCGGCATAGTTCGGTGCGACCTCGGGGTCACGCATGGCGAGCAGACCGAACTCGGCCTCGAGCATGTACCAGGATGTCGAATTGGTTCCGAGCGAGAGAAACTCTGTGATGAATTCGGTTGCGAGCGCAGGACTGATCAGGCCCCCGCGCCCGCGCAGCGCCGGTGAGAGCTCTTTGGTCTTGGCCGAAAGGTCGGCGGCGCGCCGCTCAAACTCCCGCTCAAGCAGGGCGAGAAAGAGCTCTTCTTTGCTGGTGAAATTCGAGTAGAAGGCTCCGCGGGTGAACCCGGCGCGGTGGCAGATGGTCTCGACCGAAGCGCCCTGCAGCCCTTCTTCCGCGAACACCTCTGCCGCTGCTTCGAGGAGGCGTTCTCTGGTTGCCTGGCGACGTGCGCTTGGGGTGGCAGGTTCGGTCATATCGGTGGCGCTCAGATTCTTTGAAGCTTGTGAGAATACATTAGTGTATCGAACTGGATACACTAGTGTATCGAAACCGTGCGTCGACGCCCGGCACCGGGAGCTTCGCCGCGGTGCCGAGCCGCAGGCAACACCCGCGACTGAAAGATCCGCATGTCATCTCTGCTCTACGCCCTTGGACAGTGGGCCACTCGCGCCAAGGGGCTGGTGCTCTTCATCTGGATTGCCATTCTCGCGTTGCTCGGCGCGGGCGCGCTGTTTCTCGCGCAGGGTGCGAACGCGCCGATCACCATCCCCGGCACCGAATCGCAGGCCGCGATTGACACGCTTGGTCGCACGTTCCCCCAGGTGAGTGGCACGAGCGGCAACGTCATTGTGGTCGCACCCGAGGGTGAGCGGGTCGATGAAGAGCCCTACCGGCAAGCCATCATCGACGAGACCGAGAAGCTCGAAGCGCTCGACAGCGTCATCGCGGTGTCGGGCCCTTTCAGCGAGCTCGCGCCAAGCGGCCTCAGCGACGACGGCCGCGCGGCGCTGCTGACCATTCAAATGGAGGTGTCGCTCGGCGAGGTGCCCGAAGCGACCGAGGCAGGCATCGCGCTCGCCGCAGAAACCTTGCAAAGCGAATTGCCCAAGGGTACCGAGGCTGCCTACGGCGGTAACGCGTTCTCGACCTCGATCCCGGGCTTCACCATCACCGAGGCGCTCGGTGTGGTGATCGCGTTCTTTGTGTTGCTCTTCACCCTCGGATCGCTCATCGCCGCCGGCATGCCGCTGATCATCGCGCTCATTGGGGTGGGCATCTCGGTGGCGGGCATCTATTTCATGACCGCGTTCATCGAGATGACCTCGACGACGCCGATGCTCGCGTTGATGCTGGGTCTTGCCGTCGGCATTGACTACACGCTGTTTATTGTCAGTCGCCACCAAGAGCAGCTGCGCTCGGGTGTGCCAATGGATGAAAGTATCGCCCGCGCGACCGCCACGAGTGGTTCGGCAGTGGTGTTTGCCGGACTCACCGTGATCATCGCGCTTGTCGGGCTGTCGGTGGCGGGGATTCCGTTCTTGACGTCGCTCGGCGTCGCGGCTGCGGCCGGTGTTGCTGTTGCCGTGCTCATCGCGGTGACGCTCACTCCATCGGTGCTCGCGATGGCGGGCATGCGCATTCTGTCGAAGCGGCAGCGCCGGGCGCTCGCGGCACACACTGCAGAGCAGACGGCAGATGCTGATGCTGCAATTGAGGCCCGCGAGGGGATCGAGCCTCCCGCTGCGGCGAACGAAATCGGCGAACCCGCAACTGCGACGAAGCAACCAAACGGCATGCGCCCGACCGGCTCAGAGCGCTTCTTTGGTGGCTGGGTGAAGCTCGTCACGGTGAAGCCGCTCCTCACGATCATCGCCGTGCTGGTGGTGCTCGGCGCGGCATCGATCCCGGCATTCAGCCTGCGGCTTGCACTGCCGGGAGCCGAGACCCTCGACCCCAACAACCCCGCGCGCGTCACTTACGAGCTCACCGGTGAGCACTTTGGTGAGGGCGCCAATGGCCCGCTGCTTTTGACCGGATCAATTATCGCGAGCACCGACCCGCTGGGGCTCATGGAAGATCTCGCGGACGAGGTGCGCGCGATACCGGGTGTTGCAGAGGTACCGCTCGCGACCCCCAATATGGGTGCTGACACCGGCATCATTCAAGTGGTGCCCGCAGAGGGGCCACAGGCCGAGAGCACCACCAAGCTCGTGAACGAGTTGCGTGCTCACCACGACGAGTGGCTTGAACAGTACGGTGTGAGTCTTGCGGTCACGGGCTTCACCGCGGTTGGCATCGACGTGTCCCAGCTGCTGCTCGAGGCGCTTCTGCCGTTCGGTGTGCTCGTGGTCGGGCTGTCGCTCATCCTGCTCGCGATGGTGTTCCGCTCGGTGTGGGTGCCCATCAAGGCGACCCTCGGCTATGTGTTGTCGGTCGGCGCCGCCTTCGGTGCGGTCGTCGCTGTCTTCCAGTGGGGCTGGTTTGCTGACCTGCTCAATGTGCACCACGCCGGCCCCGTGCTGAGCTTCATGCCGATCATTCTGATGGGTGTGCTCTTCGGGCTCGCCATGGACTACGAGGTGTTTCTCGTCGCGCGCATTCGTGAAGAGGTGGTGCACGGCGCCGACAGCCGCACGGCGATCCGCCGAGGCTTCATCGGTTCGGGCCGCGTCGTCACCGCTGCCGCCATCATCATGTTCGCGGTCTTTGCGGCCTTCGTGCCCGAGGGTGATCCATCGATTAAGGTCATCGCGCTGGGTCTCGCCGTCGGCGTCTTTGTCGACGCGTTCATCGT
>JAAZFP010000380.1 GCA_012511645.1 Microbacteriaceae bacterium | reverse complement strand
GTCTTCGGACGTGGTCGACTACGAGACTGAGCTGGTGTTCGTCATCGGCAAGCGCGGTCATAAGATCGCCAAGGATGCCGCGTGGGATCACGTGGCCGCAGTGGCAATTGTCCAGGACTACTCTGCCCGCCAGGTGCAGCTTCGCCCGCCGGTGCCCCAGTTCTCAATCGGAAAGTCGTTCCCGAACTACTCGCCGTTCGGCCCGTTCATGGTGACCATTGACGAGTTTGAGAACCGGGACGCCATCACCTTCTCGGCAACCCTGTCGAAGCCGGGCGAGCCTGATTTCGAACTGCAGCGCGGTTCGTCTGACGACATGATTTTCGACGTGCCAGAGATGATCCATCGTCTGTCGCAGACCCTGACACTGCTTCCCGGTGACATTATCTTCAGCGGCACTCCTGCCGGGGTTGGCTTCGGGCGGGACATTTTGATGCGACCGGGGTGGGCGATCACCTCGACGCTCGACGGTGTCGGTTCGATCCGCAACGAGTTCACTGCGGAATAGGTTCGGCAGTAGGCGAGAGCAGTAGGCGAGACATGAGTGAGAACACCGCGGCTGTGGGTGCCCCAGAAGTGACCTGGGCGCCCACAGCGGATACCCTGCAGCGATCACGGATGGAGCGGTTTCGTGCGTGGGCCGAAACACGCTACTCGGTAGAACTGCCCGACTACCGGGCACTGTGGCGCTGGTCGATCACGGAGCTCGACACCTTCTGGCAAGCCGTCGTCGAGTTCTTCGGCGTGATTGGTGACGGCCTCGAAGGCCCCGCGCTCGTCGAAGAACGGATGCCAGGCGCGGTGTGGTACCCGGACGCGACGCTCAACCTGGCCGAGAATGTGCTGCGCTTTGCGGCCGAACGACCACACGAGCTAGCAGTGTGCGCAGTCTCAGACAGCGGCGCACTCACCGAGTGGACCTGGCGGGAGCTCGAGACGAAGGTTGCTGCGCTCGCCGCCCGATATCGTGAACTGGGGGTTGCCCCCGGCGACCGAGTGGTCGGCGTGCTGGCCAATGTGCCCGAAGCGCTCGCCGCGTTCCTGGCCGCCGCCTCGATCGGGGCGACCTGGTCGGTGTGCTCCCCAGATTTCTCGCCGCAGGCGATTGTTGACCGTCTCGGGCCGCTCGAGCCCGTGGTGCTCGTAGGAGCAACCGGGTACGAGTTCAAAGGCCGCTGGTTCGACACTCGTGAGGCGTTAGCCACGGTCGCAGCGCAGCTGCCGACCGTGCGCACGGTGCTGGTCGCAGCCCGCGATGAGGACGACCTCTCGAGCATTCCAAACGCGGAACGGATCGACTTCGAACGGGAAGAGCCCCTAACGTTCCTTCGGGTGCCATTTGCGCACCCACTGTGGGTGTTGTTCTCGTCAGGGACGACCGGCACACCGAAGGGCATCGTGCACGGGCACGGCGGGATCGTGCTGGAGTCGCTGAAGGGCACGGGGCTGCATTTTGACCTCGATGAGCATGATCGATACTTCATTCCCGCGAACACGTCGTGGATGATGTGGAACACGCTGACGAGCGCACTCTTGTGTGGCTCGGCGGTGGTGACGTACGCGGGTGCGCCAGCACACCCGCGAGCCGACCGTCAGTTCGAGGTGGTGCAGATCGCTGGCGCGACGATGCTTGCGACCGGCGCGGCCTACCTTGGACTCGTAGAACGATCGGGGCTTCGCCCGGGTGACGACTGGGATCTCTCGACCCTGCGTCGCATTATGGCGACCGGCTCACCATTGGCGTCTTCCACGTGGCGGTGGGTGCATGAGGCCGTGAAGCCATCAGTGCACCTCTCTTCCGATTCGGGCGGTACGGATATTTGCTCGGGATTCATCTCGGGGAACCCCCTCGAACCGGTGCATGTGGGTGAGTTGCAGGGCCCCGCGCTCGGTGTCGCACTCGAAGTGCGTGCAGAGAATGGGGGTATCGCGCCGGTGAACGAGGTCGGCGAGATGGTGATTACCAGGCCGATGCCATCGATGCCGGTGGCATTTTGGAATGATCCTGATGGTGCCGCGTATCAGGCCGCCTACTTTGAGCAGGAGCCCGGAGTGTGGACCCACGGCGACTGGATCTCGGAGACTCCATCTTGCGGGTATGTGGTGCACGGGCGAAGCGACGCAACGTTGAACCGTGATGGGGTGCGCTTGGGCTCGGCAGATATCTACGCCGCGCTGCAACTGGTGCCCGAGGTGGCGAACGCTGTGGTGCTCGGGATTGAATTACCCGAGGGGGGCTATTGGATGCCCCTGTTTGTGGAACTCACTCCCGGTACGGTGCTTGACGATGCGCTGACAGCGAAGATTACGTCGACCATTCGAGAGCGCACGACGGCACGCCACGTGCCCGATGCGGTTGAAGCGGTGCCCGCGATCCCAGTAACGCACGCGGGGAAACGCATTGAAGTGCCGCTCAAGAAGCTCTTTCTCGGGTACCCCGCCGAAAAGGCGGTCAATTTGGGTGCGCTCGCGAATGCGGGCGCCGTCGACTGGTTTATTGAACGAGCGGCAGATTTCGTCGCGCAGAAAGGCATAACTCGTGAACACTGACATCGACGTTGTGGTCGTTGGCCAGGGGCCGGTGGGTCAACTGATTTCGTTACTGCTTGCACAGCGTGGTCATTCGGTCGTGTGTGTTGAGCGGCACTCGGACCCGTATGTGCTGCCGCGAGCTGTGCACTACGACCCTGACGTGAACCGGATCCTTTCGCAGGTGGGGCTTGATCGTGAAGCACAGTCGGTGTTCTCCATGTGGAGCCCCACCTACGACTGGTTCACCAAAGACGGGGAGCTGATGCTCAGCCTACCGACCGGTGAACACGGAAATCAGGGCTGGTGGGATTCGACGATGGTGTACCAGCCCGGCCTTGAGCATGCTCTGCGTGAGCGGCAGGCCGCGACCGAGGGGATTGAGATTCGCCGTGGAGTGACCTTCGTCGGGTACACCCAGGATGCGCAGGGGGTTGACGTCGAGGTTTCGGTTGACGGTGCCGCCGAGACGATTCGCGCGAAGTACCTGATCGGCGCCGATGGTGCGAACTCGACGGTGCGCGACGTGATGGGCGTGCCGGTGATCGACCTGGACTTCTCCTCTGACTGGTTCGTGCTCGACTTTGTCCTTGACGAAGACGCGGTGAAGTTCCCTGTTGGGGAG
>JAAZFP010000379.1 GCA_012511645.1 Microbacteriaceae bacterium | reverse complement strand
TCTCAAAGCGCTCGCCCAAACGAAGTGCAACAAAAATCGCAAAAATGATATTCACGATTGGGATGAGATACAACAGCACCAGCCAAGCCGAGTAGCCTGCGATCTTCACCACCAGAATAGTGTTGACGATCGGAATCCACGCGAGGATCCCGGGGAACCCGGCCTTTGAGAACACCTTCCACAGCGCGATTGCGCTCAGTACATAGACGACAATTGCCGCGAAAATGTACGCAGTAGAAAACTGGGTTGCCAGAAGTTGGTCGTAATCGGTGGAAATGTCGTTCATGCGTTCAGCATATTGCAGTGCCCGATGCTCGCACTAGGCCTTTGTTGGCCGCACATTAGAAGCCGAGGCGACCGAGCGCTTTGGGGTCTCGCTGCCAATCTTTCAGCACCTTCACCCGCAGCGATAGATACACCCTGCGGCCGAGGAGCTGTTCAATCTGCTTGCGCGCCTGCTCACCGATCTCTCGCAGCCGTGAACCACCCTTACCAATAATGATGCCCTTCTGACTGTCACGTTCAACATAGATCGACGCATAGATTTCAAGCAGACCCGGCACATCACCGTTTGGATCACGTTCAACACGGTCGTCGACACTCGCAGCGAGAGAGTGCGGCAGCTCCTCGCGGGCTCCCTCGAGCGTCGCTTCACGGATCAATTCGGCGATCCGGTCGTCTTCGCTCTCATCAGTTGTCGATTCGGCTTCGTAGAGCGGCGGCGACTCGGGCATCAGGTCCAGCAGCACCTCGCCCACGACATCCAGTTGCTCATGGGTGACCGCCGAGAGCGGCACCACCGCATCCCAATCGCGGAGTGCACCGAGCAGGGTGAGCTGTTCGATGATTTCCGAACGGCCCGCCTGATCAACTTTGGTGAGGATGGCAACCTTTTTTGCTCGTGGAAAGTCGTTCAAACGATCATTGATAAACCGATCTCCGGGCCCAAGCTTCTCGTTTGCAGTCACACAGAAGCCAATGACATCCACGTCGCCCAGTGTCGTTTCTACCAACGCATTCAAGCGCTCTCCCAGCAATGTTCTGGGCCGATGAATGCCGGGCGTGTCAACAATGATCAGTTGACCATCCTCGCGATGCACAATTCCTCGAATCACTCTCCGAGTTGTCTGTGGTTTGGAACTCGTGATGGCGATTTTTTCGCCAACAAGGGCATTCGTGAGCGTTGACTTACCGACATTTGGCCGACCGACAAAACTCACAAACCCCGCACGAAACGGCCGATGCGTGTCGCCACCTTCACTGTGTGCCTCAACCATCAGAGAGCCTTCCTGTATTCGAGCTATCCCGGCTATCCTCAGAAACCGACGCAATTTCCCCTGTGTCTGCACCTACCCAGCGCGCGCTGACCGATACGAGCCGCTGACGCTTTCGCTCAGTCTCCCGAGCGGTCAGCTCTATCCCCCGAACGATCACGGCATCCCCCACGTTTGCGAGTCTGCCGAGCTCCTTTGCAACGAGACCTCCAACGCTATCGACTTCGTCATCTTCGAGCTCGATACCGAAAATCTCGCCGAGCCGATCGATGGGAAGTCGGGCGCTAATGGTGAATGAACCGTCCGAGTTTGGCTCAGCTTCTGGCGATTCCCTATCGTGTTCATCACTGATGTCGCCGAGGAGCTCTTCGACTAAGTCTTCAAGGGTGACGAGACCAGAGATTCCGCCGTATTCGTCGACGACGAGCGCAAGGTGATTCGACTCCCGTTGCATCTGCCGAAGCAAGTCATCCGCGAGTTGCAGCTCAGGCACAAACACCGCCGGTTTCATAATCCGCCTCACTGGAGATGAATCGGCTTCGTCGGCTCGACGAAAATGAAATGCGCTCGCATCTCGAAGGTAGACGACGCCCTCAACATCATCTGCATCGCCCGTGGCGACGACCGGAATGCGTGAATGACGGGTCTGCAGCAGAAGCTCAAGGGCATCTCGCACGCTCGTTTCTGCGTCCACGGTCACCATATCTGTGCGCGGCACCATGAGTTCTCGAACAAGAGTGTCACCGAATTCAACAAGTGAACGAATGTAGAGACGATCATCGTCCTCAATCAGCTCTTGCTCAACGGCTTGATCCACGAGCGACAGCAGCTGTTCCTCATCACGAACCCGGCCACGCCCAAGCGCAACTCTTCCTGAGAACCGTTTCGCGGCATCAGTGAGCCTCGCTGCGAGACTCACCTGCGGAACATCATCGCTCATTGGCGATGCTCTCCTGCGAGAAACGCGACGACCAGATCACGTTGGAGCCCGAACATCTCGGCTTCTTCAGTCGGGGTCGCATGATCAAACCCAAGCAGGTGCAGCAAGCCGTGCGTCAGCAGGATTTTCAGTTCCATCGGGGTATCGTGTCCCGCTGCCTGAGCCTGAGCTTCGGCTACCTGTGGGCAAATCACAATGTCGCCGAGGAGCCCAGCAGGAGTTTGCGAGTCAGGCCGGCCAGGTCGTAGCTCATCCATCGGAAAGCTCAGCACATCCGTCGGCCCCGGTTCATTCATCCATTCGACATGCAACTGCTCGATGGCTGACTCATCGACAAGCGAAATGCCTACCTCGGTCTGTGGGTGCACATGCAGCGAATCGAGCACAAACGCTGCGAGAGCCTGCAGTGATCGCTCATCAGCTTCCATGCCTGACTCATTATTCACTTCAATGCTCATGATCACACTTTCTTCGCATCTTGACTCAGTTTCTCGGCGGCGCGCTGCTCTTCAAACGCAGTGTAAGCATCAACGATTCGGCCGACGAGGCTGTGACGTACGATGTCGTCCGTCGTCAGATCGGCAAAGGCAATATCTTCAACCCCTCGCAGAATTCGATTCACGACTCGCAGCCCGCTTGAGGCAAGGGGTAAATCTACCTGGGTGATGTCACCAGTCACCACCATCTTGCTGCCGTAGCCAAGCCGGGTCAGAAACATCTTCATTTGTTCTGGCGTCGTATTTTGTGCTTCATCCAGCACCACAAATGACTCGTTGAGTGTGCGCCCACGCATGTACGCGAGCGGGGCGACCTCGATCGTGCCACTCGCAATCAGCTTCGGAACAGCCTCAGGCTCCATCATCGAGCCAACCGCGTCGAACAACGGCCGGAGGTACGGGTCAATCTTGTCCTCGAGTGTTCCCGGCAGATAGCCGAGTCGCTCCCCCGCCTCGACAGCTGGCCGAGTCAAAATGATCTTGGCGACCTCTCGTCGCTGCAACGCTTGGACCGCCTTTGCCATGGCCAGGTATGTCTTCCCTGTGCCGGCTGGCCCAATACCAAAGGTGACAGTGTGCGCATCGATCGCGTCAACGTATGCACGCTGTCCAGCAGTCTGTGGCCGAATCGCGTGCCCTCGAACCGACAGGATCGGTTCGCTCAGCATCTGCGCGGCAGTAGGCCCGTCGCCACGCTCAACGAGCTTGGTCACTTCTCGCACGTCACTGGCCGAGACCGCACCGTGCGCTCGAGCCACCCGGAGCACCTCAGTCACCACTGCCTCCGCTGCCCGAACCTGGGCGGCTTCGCCTTTGAGCGTGAGCACGTGATCCCGCGCGTGAAATTCAACTTCAGGGTGCTGCCGTTCAAGATCGGAAATGAGCTGGTCACGATGTCCGAGAAACTGGGCGAGATCAACACCAGTCAGGAGGACGGTGCGATGCAGCTGATCGTCCCCGTGCGGGGTGGGTGGAGGCTGTCTGCTCGGGTCGGGCACTAAAGCGAGCTCTCAGTCAACCCACCAGCCAGCACATGCGCGTGCACATGAAACACGGTTTGTCCAGCAGAGGCACCCTTATTAAAGACGAGACGGTAGTTGCCGTCTGCATGTTCGTGAGCAAGCTGCTGGGCGACCGATACCAGTTCAGCCAAGAGCTCTGGGTCTGCGGCAGCGAGTTCCGTCACGTCAGCATATTCAGTGGTTTTTGGGATTACCAGAATGTGAACCGGAGCCTGCGGCGCAATATCAGGAAAAGCGATGACTCGGTCGGTCTCAACGAGCTTCTCAACAGGAATCTCGCCAGAAACAATTTTACCAAATACGGTCTCTTCTGCCATGGATCCAGTCTACTCACCAGCGCCGAAGCGCAGCGTTCAAAACGGCAAGACCGGCGGCGCCTGCTGACGACGGTCGCAGCACGAGTGAGCCGAGCGAGTCGAGCACTGCGCCCGCGCTGCTCAGTTCGGCGAGTTCGTCGTCGCCAAATCCGCCCTCAGGCCCAACCACCAACAGCACCTGAGTACACCGCGACAGTCGTTCGCTGGTAGCCCACTCGCTCAGGCGAATGTCAGCACCTGGATGCAATGCGATGACCGTGCTTTCGTCGCTCTGCGCCAGTTCACACAGCGCCTCAGTGGTTACGGCCTGATGCACTTCGGGAATGCGGTGACGGAGTGACTGTTTCGAAGCCTCGCGGGCAACTCGCTGCCATCTCGCGACCCCCTTCGCGGCCTTGTCTCCCCCGCCAGCTGTGGACCATCTCGACACCGATCGTTTTGCTTCCCACGGCACGATCAGGTCAACACCAAACTCTGTCGCCTGCTCAACCGCGCGCTCATCTCGGTCTCCCTTCGCCAGCGCCTGTACCAGCCCAAGTCGCTGACTTGGCTCGATGTCATGCGACGACTCACGAACGGCAATTTCAAACCGATCTTTCTCAATGAGCGTGACCTCGCCTCGCGCGAGAGAGCCCTGACCGTTTCCCACCAGAATGTGCTCGCCCACCCGCAAACGACTCACTCTCACCGCGTGCCGAGCTTCTTCGCCACTCACCGTCAGAGTTTCCCCGACCGCAAAACGATCGGGGCTCAGCCCTTCTGCATAATACAAATTGGCCATGTTCGTTGCTCAGCGTCCCTTACCCCGCACGAAAGAAGCGATCCCTGATCTTGCCGAAGAACCCCTGCTGGAACTCTCCGAGCGTCGGCGGATCATCTTTTCGAAGCGCTGCAAGCTGACGCACCAACTCTTTTTCGCGTGTGGAAATCTTCGTCGGAGTAATGACCTGGAGGGCAACCTTCAAGTCACCCCGGTTCGTCGAGTGGAGACCCTGGATGCCCCGCCCTCGCACCGTCACGACGTCACCAGATTGAGCGCCCGCCGGCACCTCAATCTGCACATTGCCATCGAGCGCAGAGACCTCGGTCTCAGCGCCGAGAATCGCGTCGGTCATGCTCACCTGCGCGGTTGCGAGGAGATCGTTCCCGTCACGACTGAAGACGTCGTGATGCATCACACGAAACTCGATGAAGAGATCGCCGTTCGGGCCACCTGCCGGGCCTACCTCGCCGCCCCCTCGCATTTGCATGCGTGTCCCGGTGTCAATGCCCGAGGGCACGTCAATCGTCATCGAACGGCGCTCCCGAACACGACCCTTGCCACCGCACTCGATGCACGGGTGTTCAATGACGGTGCCGTAGCCCTGACAGTTGCCACACGGGTGCGCGGTTACCACGTTGCCGAAGAGCGAACGGACCTGCCGCTGCACTTGGCCCTGGCCGCCGCAGTGATCGCAGGTCACCGGTGAGGTCCCAGGCTGACAGCAGGAGCCATTGCAGGTGTCACACAGCACAGCGGTGTTCACCGTAATGTCTCGTTGCACGCCAAAAATTACATCAGCGAGCTCAACGTCGACCCTGATCATCGCGTCTTCACCACGCTCCGTGCGCGACCGGGGCCCCCGGCTGCCGCCGCCAAACCCAGCACCGAAGAACGTCTCAAAGATGTCTCCGAAGCCGCCCATCCCACCGGCCTGGTCGCCACCGAGGTCATAGCGTTGACGCTCTTGAGGGTCACTCAGCACGTCATACGCGTGAGTGACGCTCTTGAAACGCTCGGCCGCATCTTCGCTGGGATTCACATCCGGGTGCAGCTCACGAGCGAGCCGGCGATAGGCCTTCTTGATTTCATCAGGCGTTGCGTTCTGGTCTACACCAAGCGTCTCGTAGTGATTTGCCACGAATTGCTGCCTTTCATTGCTGATTTCATAGTGGATGAGTGCTGGCCCAACCCAGCGCCCCTCAGGTGTCGCCCAACAGGCTGCTCAAGTATCGGGCGACTGCCCGTACTGCCGAAATATTTGACGCATAATCCATGCGTAGCGGACCGAGCACCCCGACCCCAGAAGAGGAATCACTCTCATTTTCATAGCGGGTCGCGATGATTGAGGCTCCCTCGAGTCCGTAAGGCTCATTCTCGCGGCCAATCGAAGCGCTGACCTCACGGCCGTCGCGCGCCAACTCATTAAACAGTCGCAGGAGTGTCACCTGCTCCTCAATTGCTTCAAGGACGAGTGGCAACGAGCCTGCAAAATCACCAGGACGTGACAGGTTCGCAGCCCCGGCAACAGCGATCTTCTCACTTCGGTTCGCCTGCAATTGCGTGAGCACAATCTCAAGAATCTGCTCAACAAGCACACGCTCGCCGGGATCTGACCAGTCGCTGAGTTCTGCGGCGAGCGTGTGAGCCGCAGTAACTGCCGCTTCGAGATCCTTCCCGACCACGGCTCCTGCAATGCGTTCTCGCACGCCGTGCACCCACGCATCTGTCACGCGGGCGGCAGGCAAAGACGCTACCTGTTGTTCGACCACTCCCGTGCCAAGAATGAGCACGCACAGCACTCGATTTTCTGCCACCGCGACAAGGTCGATGTGCCGCACCTGGGTACGACGAAGAGAAGGGTATTGCACGACGGCAACCTGATTGGTCAGTTGTGACAGCAGGCGAACCGTTCGAGCAAGCGCATCATCAAGGTCGCGCGACTCCACTAAGAACCGCTCGATAGCGCTCTTCTGCGCCCCATTCAACGGCCGCACACTGACGAGGGTGTCAACATAGAGTCGATACCCCTTGTCAGTGGGAATCCGCCCTGATGAGGTGTGCGGTGCTGCGATCAGCTCTTCATCTTCGAGCAATGCCATATCGTTGCGAATCGTGGCAGCGGACACGCCAAAACTGTGGCGTTCGACGATGGTCTTGCTCCCAACTGGTTCGTTGGTTGACACATAATCACCAACAATCGCGTGGAGCACTGCGAGCCCGCGCTCGCTGACACGATCCTCAGTCATCGCACCCCCTCAGCTCTGGCACTCTCGAAGACAGAGTGCCAGTCTACCGCAGCAAACGGTGCACCAGCGTGTCCGCTAACAGCCGACCGTGCCGTGTTGGCACGAGGCGTGGTGTTTCACCCGGGGGGCCAATCGCCTGGCGGCCATCAATCAGGCCATCAGCAATGAGCCCTCCGACCGATTGACGTTCTTCATCGGTGAGCACAGCGAGCGGAAGTCCGTCAGCGAGCCTGCTTTCCAGCAGGATGCGCTCGGTGCGACGTGTCTCCTCATCAAGCACTTCTCGCCCATGAGCAGGCGAGTCTCCTGCCAGGATGCGAGCCGCGTAGGCTCGCGGATGCTTCACATTCCACCACCGCACCCCGCCAACGTGGCTGTGCGCACCGGGGCCCGCACCCCACCAATCAGCTCCGCGCCAGTACGAGAGGTTGTGGCGTGATCGAGTATCCGGCGATTTCGACCAGTTGCTGATCTCATACCACTCATACCCGTTTCGTGAGAGCGCCTCGTCAACCAACGAATACATGTCTGCGTGCAGGTCATCATCCGGCGCGACAAGAGTTCCTCTTCGGATCTGCGCAGCAAGTTTTGTGCCGGGCTCGACAATCAGGGCATACGCAGAGACATGGTCCGGGTCACAGGAGAGCGCGGCTTCGACTGACTGTTGCCATTGCTCGAGGGTCTCACCTGGCGTGCCGTAAATGAGATCCAGGCTGACCTGAAGCCCCTCCATTCGCGCCCATTCCACAACCTGCGGCACGCGCTCAGGCGAATGAGTACGATCAAGCGTTGCAAGCACCGACGGCACAGCAGACTGCATGCCGAAACTCACACGAGTGATGCCCCCCAGTTTCAATGCACGCAGGTACTCTCGATCAACGGAATCTGGGTTCGCTTCGGTCGTAATCTCCGCGCCGGGTGCGAGCCCCCACTGACTCCGCACTGCATCCAACATCTCCAGAAGATCCGTCGCGGGCAACAGTGTCGGGGTGCCCCCACCAAAAAAGACGGTGGAGACTTCGCGTGACGGGAGACCAGCATCGCGAAGCACCTTCGCCCCAAACTCGAGTTCGCGCACCACCTGGAAGGAGAAGTCCGCCCTATTCGCACCCCGCCCAAGCTCTTCTGCGGTATAGGTGTTGAAGTCACAGTATCCGCACCGCACACGGCAGTAAGGCACATGAACATACACCCCAAAGTCGCGAGCCTCGGCCGCGGTCACTACCGAGGGTGGGAGCGCTCCGTTCAGTGGCGCTGGCTCACCCTCAGGGAACGTGCTCGGCACCGCTTAACCGATCTCGGACTCACGTTTCGGGGCCACACCGGGAGCAAGGCTCTCAATCTGCTGGATGGCAGTTCGCTCAGCCAATCGGATTGCGGCTTTCCCTCGAAGACCAAAGATCCCCGACTCTGGTGCCCGATAAAAGCCCCTGGCAATCGCCCACACGGTGTCATCTGAGCGATGATCCACATAATACGCAGTCTCTCCCACCACCCCTGAGTCATCGACCGTGCCAAGCGCAAAGCCCGCTCTGCGTGGTTCGTCAGCGACAAACACCACCCGAACGTTTCGCACGACCCCACGGCCGGGCCAGTGCAACACTGCCGTTGTGCCCGCGGTCAAGAACGGCTCCCCGTCACTGCCATAGCGAATCTCAAGCTCTGGGGCCTTCTCAGGAGTCCCAGCGGAGTTAAATGTGACACCAGAGTAGTGCTCGTGATCAGCCTGCTCGACATCGCGTACGTCAATTCCGGCTGCACGCTGCGCACCCCAGGTCATCAGCATGTTCGAGGCGATCAGAAATCGATCGACGCCGCTCCCAAGCTTCCGCTCGTGCTCAAACGGTGTCGCTCCGGTCGGCGGAAACCGCAGCAGGTCAGGGCTTGCCGACGCGCCAACCGCACCGTAGACGGCACCTCTGTCGATGTGGGTCGAACGCCGATGCGACTCCGCTTCGCCGCTCACTTCTTCTGATCCTTGCTTTCGACGTCACCTGACAGGGCTGCAATGAAGGCTTCCTGTGGGACCTCCACGCGACCGACCATCTTCATGCGCTTCTTACCCTCTTTTTGCTTCTCGAGCAGCTTGCGCTTACGACTGATGTCACCGCCATAGCATTTTGCAAGCACATCCTTGCGTATTGCGCGAATGGTCTCCCGCGCAATCACCCTCGAACCGATTGCAGCCTGAATCGGCACTTCAAACTGCTGTCGTGGAATCAATTTGCGTAGCCGTTCGGTCATGAGTGTGCCGTAGTGGTAGGCACTGTCACGGTGAACAATCGCGCTAAACGCGTCGACCTTGTCGCCCTGCAGAAGAATGTCCACCTTCACCAGATCGGCTTCTTGGTCACCCATAGGTTCGTAGTCGAGGCTTGCGTAGCCCTGGGTACGACTCTTCAAGTGATCGAAAAAGTCGAACACAATCTCACCGAGCGGCATGCCATACCGGAGTTCGACACGCTCACCCAGATACTCCATACCGATGAGGCTGCCCCGTCGGCTCTGGCACAGTTCCATAATGGTGCCGACATAATCTTTGGGAGCGAGAATCGCTACTCGCACCATCGGCTCCCGAACATTGGAGATCTTGCCCTCGGGGTACTCGCTCGGGTTTGTCACGGTGACGACGCCCCCGTCTTCCTTCGTGACCTCGTAGACCACACTCGGTGCCGTGGCGATCAGGTCGAGATCGAACTCTCGCCTCAGTCGCTCACTGATAATTTCAAGATGCAAGAGGCCAAGGAAGCCACAGCGAAAGCCAAAGCCAAGCGCGACTGAAGTTTCAGGTTCATATTGGAGCGCCGCATCGCTGAGCTTGAGCTTGTCGAGCGCCTCACGCAACACCGGGTAGTCACTGCCGTCGATCGGATAGAGACCAGAAAACACCATCGGCTTCGGATCTGTGTACCCTGGCAGCGCATCCTCTGCGGGGTGATGCTTACTGGTTACCGTGTCACCGACCTTCGACTGCCGAACATCCTTTACTCCGGTAATGAGGTAGCCCACTTCACCCACAGCGAGACCCTTCGTTGGGGTCGGCCCCGGTGACGACACCCCAATTTCAAGTGCCTCATGCTCAGCCTTCGTCGACATCATCAGGATCTTCTCACGAGGGGTGAGCTTGCCGTCCATCATGCGAACATATGTGACCACGCCTCGATACGGGTCATAGACAGAGTCAAAGATCATTGCTCGCGCAGGTGCCGAAGCATCACCAACGGGCGCGGGGATGCGCTGCACTGCGCGATCAAGCAGTTCTTCGACACCCATGCCAGTTTTGCCTGAAACCTTCAGAATGTCTGCCGGATCGCCGCCGATAAGATCGGCAATCTCGCGAGATACTCGTTCGGGGTCTGCTGCAGGAAGATCAATCTTGTTCAGCACAGGGATAATCTCGAGGTCGTTCTCCATCGCAAGATAGAGATTTGCGAGGGTCTGAGCTTCAATGCCTTGCGCAGCATCTACGAGCAAGATTGCACCCTCACACGCTGCAAGCGAGCGTGAGACTTCGTAGCTAAAGTCAACGTGACCGGGCGTGTCGATCATATTCAGTGCGTACGACGCACCATCAACGTCCCAGTGCATTCGAACTGCCTGCGACTTGATCGTGATGCCACGCTCTCGCTCAATCTCCATATTGTCGAGATACTGAGCTCGCATGTCTCGGTCGGCGACGGTGCCAGTGATCTGCAACATACGATCTGCCAGCGGCGACTTGCCATGATCGATGTGGGCAATAATGCAGAAATTACGGATCTGCCCTGGG
>JAAZFP010000378.1 GCA_012511645.1 Microbacteriaceae bacterium | reverse complement strand
GCGGCCGATAGTCTTGCGCGTGTCGTGCACGCTGGCGAGGATCGCACCGGCGCGGCGCTGCATGCCTTTCTCGCGGCGAGGCTCGTGCACGAGGTGCAGCGAGGTCGCATCATGCTCGCAGCTGACACCACGGCGGTATCGCTGCTGAGTGACGCCAACGTGGTCACCGGCGCGGTCTTGCGCAGCGTGAGCGGTGAGCTGAGTGTCGTCAGAGCCGACGCGGTTGTGCTCGCAACCGGTGGATACGGAGCGCTCTATGGTCGCACGTCAAATCACCCGGGCGCGCGCGGTGAGGGCGTCGTGCTGGCGGCCCATGTCGGTGCTGCCATTGCAGACCTTGAGTTCGTGCAGTTTCACCCCACCGTGCTCGAAGGCTCGGGCGCGCTCGTGTCAGAGGCGGTGCGTGGGGCGGGCGCGGTGCTGCGCAACGACGCCGGCGAGCGGTTCATGGTGTCCGAGCACGAGGCGGCCGAGCTCGCGCCACGAGATATTGTGTCTCGCGCGGCGCATCGGCAACTCTGTGCGGGCTCACGCGTCTGGCTGGACGCCACCGGTATCGAACGGGAGGGTGGCGTCGGAATACTCGCGGCGCGCTTCCCATCGATCACCGCTTCGACCCGCGCGATCGGTGTTGACTGGAGCCGTGAACCGGTGCCCGTCGCGCCCGCTGCCCACTACACGATGGGCGGTGTCCTGACCGACACAGAAGGCCGAAGCAGTGTGCCGGGGCTCTTTGCGGTGGGCGAGGTCGCATCGACCGGGGTGCACGGTGCGAACCGGCTCGCCTCGAACTCGCTGCTCGAAGGGCTCGTCTTTGGGCGCCGAGCAGCCGGCGCCGCGGTGCGCTACCTTCGCGACTCGCCGACCTCGCGCCAGTGGCAGCTCGGATCGGCGGCTGCGAATCTCGCGCAAAAAGCCGAATCGCTCGGGGCTCGGAACCATGGCGTTCCCGATTCCGAGCCGATGCGCGATCGCGCGCCGGCTGGCACCACCTGTGAGCTCACGGCAGGCAGTGCCCCCGCAAATTCGCTGCAGGCCGCGATCGATGAGTACCTCGCGATCGAGCGCGACGAGCAGGGACTTCGGCTGGTGCAGAGTCTGGCTACTCAGCAGCACAGTCCGGCTGCTGAGCTTGCAGGAATGGTCGCTCAAGCGGCGCTCGAGCGCACGGAGTCGCGCGGTGCTCACGCGCGTCGCGACTATGCGACGACGGACCCAGACCAAGGCAGTCGCAGAGCCTGGGTGCAGCAGTCTGCTGCGCCGCAGCCATCAGTCGCACTCACTGACCATGAATACCTCGCTCAAAGGAGCACACCCGCATGTTGACCCCAGCACTGATCACTGACGCCGTCGGTCGCGCACTTGCAGAGGATGCTCCGTGGGGTGACCTGACGGTGCAACTGTCCATTGACCCTGACGCGCGCCTGAGCGCCGCAGTTGTCGCGCGTGAGCCCGGCGTGTTCGCTGGTGGCCCGGTGCTCGTCAAGACCTTTCGCCAGGTTGATTCGCGCACCGAGGTGCGCGGCCTCGTCAGCGAGGGACACCGATTTGCTGCGGGGGAGGTGCTCGCACGCATCGACGGCCCCGCGCAGGGCGTGCTGACTGGTGAGCGCGTCGCGCTAAACTTTGTGCAGCGACTGAGCGGTGTGGCAACCCTCACCTCGCGGTTTGTTGCAGCGGTCGCGGGCACCTCCGCTTCGATCGCCGACACTCGCAAGACGACACCGGGGCTGCGCGCGTTGGAGAAGCACGCGGTTGCGGCAGGCGGTGGCAAAAACCATCGCTTCAGTCTGAGCGATGCGGTGATGTTGAAAGACAATCACCTTGTGGCGCTCGGCGCAACCGAGGGGCCCGAGCTGACCCGAGCGATCCGCGGGGTCAAAGATCAGCTGGGTCACACCACCGCCGTGGTTGTCGAGATCGACCATCTCGGGCAACTCGATGCCGTGATTGATGCCGGGGTCACTGCCGTGCTGCTCGACAATTTCTCGCTCGCTGATTTGCGCACCGCGGTCGAACGTGTTGCAGGTCGCACGGTGTGCGAAGCGAGCGGCGGAGTGAACCTTGAGACGGTGCGTGGCATCGCAGAAACCGGGGTTGATGTGATTTCGGTGGGCCAGCTCACCCACGGTGCGGCAGCGCTCGACCTCGGTCTCGACGCGGTCGACGTGGCCGCAGGTTAAGCATGCGCGGGTATCTTGACGCGGCCGCGACCTCACCGCTGCTCCCAGAAGCTCGTGAGGCGATGATCGCGGCGCTCGATGCCGACGCTGCCAACGCATCGAGCGTGCATGCTGCGGGGCATCGCGCTCGAACGATCGTTGAACACGCCAGGCAGCAGCTTGCGGAAGTGTGTGGCGTGCGTCCCTCTGAGGTGATCTTCACCTCTGGTGGCACCGAAGCGAACAATCTCGCGGTGATCGGCTTGGCGCTCGCGAACCCTCGTGGGCGACACCTGGTGACCTCGGCAATTGAGCATCCCTCGGTGCTCGAAAGCTGTGCCTATCTGCAGCGGGTGCACGGCTTCGATGTCACTGAGATTGCGGTGAATGACCGAGGCATGACGGACCCCAGCAAAATCGAGAGCGCGTTGCGACCCGACACCGCACTCGTCACTGTTGGGCTCGCCAATGGTGAGGTTGGCACGGTGCAGCCGGTGCAAGAGATTGCGCGCGTTAGTGCGGCAGCGGGTGTGCTGGTGCACACTGATGCGGTGCAGGCTGCCGCCACACTTCCGGTGAGCATGTCTCAGGGAGGGTGGCCCGGAAACCAGGTGCAGGCGATGACCATCGCGAGCCACAAGTTTGGCGGCCCGCAGGGAGCGGGCGCGCTGCTGCTGCGGGATGGCATCGCGCTTGAGCCGCTGCTGCACGGTGGTGGCCAAGAGCATGGGCGGCGGTCGGGCACCGAGAACGTCGTGGCTATCGCTGGGTTTGCGGCGGCGGTTACCGCACACGCTCACCGCATCGGGGCTCGAGCGCTCGCGCTGGCCTCGAGCCGTGACGCGCTCGTCGAGCGGGTGCTCGCCGAGGTGCCGGGTGCGCAGCTCACCGGAGATGAGACCGAGCGATTGCCGGGGCACGCCTCGTTCACTGTGCCGGGAGTGAGTGGCGAGTCACTGTTGGTTGCGCTCGACGCCGCTGGCATCGCGGCATCTTCAGGCTCGGCGTGTGCCGCGGGCAACGATGAGCCCTCGCCCGTGCTCTTGGCAATGGGGGTGTTACCCGAGCTCGCGCAGACCGCGATTCGTTTCACCCTGCCCGAGCCAATGGAACCCGCGTTGCGTGATCGGGTAGTGCGGGTAATGACGGCTGAGGTATCTCGGGCGCGTCGCCTGCGGTGAGGGTGATCGGTGGGGCAGCGTCACCACCGCCATCGCGCCACGCACGCAGCGCCTGCAGCCTGGCCTCGGGAATCGTGCGAGCAATCTGCTCAATCAGCTGGCTAATCTCATGACCTGGAGCAACACCGAGACCACGCTGGAGCAATCGATGCGCAACTGATTGCATGCCACGCATCCACCACGCCCAGGCGAGCATCGCAAGCACACCCGGAGTGTCGCTGTCTGGTGCGTGGGAGGCCGCATCGGCGAGGGCCGCGATGATTCCCGAGAGACGATCACCATCGGGTGTGACCTCTGAGAGCGCGTGCAGCACGCCCTCGAGGCTCGCGACTGCGGTGGGCTGCGGTACCTCGTCAGCGGCGAGAACCGTGGGGGCATCGCGCACCTGCAACCGTTCGAACAGCAGGGCGTGGTGGTCTGCCGCAATGTCGGCAACGAACCGCGAACTGGTGAGCGCGGTGAGCACCACCGCGCACCACTGGGTGGGCTCTCGCGTCGCGACGATGAGGCGGGCGAGCAGTCTGGGATCAGGCAGGTCGCCCTCACGGTGCGCCTCGAAGCATGCTTCTGCTGCCCGAGACACCCCGAGCAGCCACGTCGGAGGGTCGTCGGTGCCGGCATTGGAAGCAGCATGGGCAGCAGGAGCGGGAGCCTTGCGGCGTTTCACCTGCTCAAGTTCGGCGAGTCGATGAGCAACGAGTTGTCGTCGGCGCTCGTCGGTGGTTGGCAGGGAGCCGATGTCAACAAGGGGCGCCGTGTGGGCTGCGGCCGAGGCCCTACTCGCGAGATCGCTGCCAGAGATCTCGTCAAGACTTCGCTGCTTGGGGGCTGCGGCTCCGAGCAGGCCCGCCCAGCCGTCTGCTGCAACGACCGCAAGTTCTCGAAGCCGCCACCCTTCGCGTGCACACCGACGTTCAATGGTGCGCGCGAGGCGAAGATAGGGCACGCCGCGGCTCCCTGCGAAACTCTGGGAGGTCATCAAGACCAGGGCGGGGCTGTGCTGACCGCCGTCGGTGAGACGCAACAGCTCGATGAGCATGCCGCAAAGCGCACGTTCGCCCTCACGGTCACCATCGCGTGGCAGGTCGATGCGCAGCACGTCTTCACTGCGCCGACCCCGAAAGAGCACCACGAACAGGCTGTTGTCGTCGGTGAACCCGGTGACAAAGGGCAGTACGGCAAGAAAGTCTGCGGTGCTTTCACACCGAAGCACCTGCCGAGATTCGTCACCCCGGTGCTGAGATGACGACGGGGGGAGTGTCGGCCCTGGTGCCGCATTCGAGGCCGGGTTGGTTCGTGTGGTGGGTGCTGCTGCGGTGTCAATCGCCGCATGCGGGGTGAAATCTGAACCTGAGCTGTTGGAGGGGTGTGAACTGGTCATGAGCCCATGTTCTCGTTGACCGCGTCTTTGGCTCCGAGTTATTCACAGCTTTCGAGCATTCTCGGAAGAAACAGGTGAAATTTAACCCTGTGACCTACGAACCAGTGCCCCGTGCTGAGTCAATCTGCGTGAGGTCTGCCTCGAGCGCTACCCATGCGAGCATCGCGCACTTCACCCGCATCACAAACTTGGCAACACCCTGCAGCGCAACTGCATCGCCCAGCAACTCGTCGTCGGGTTCAGTGGCGCCTCGTCCGTGAATCATCTCGCGAAACGCATCGATGCGCTCCCTGGCGCCGTCGGCTGTGAGCGAGTCTTCTTTCACGAGTTGAGACAGCAGCGATGCTGACGCCATAGAAATTGAGCAGCCCTGCCCGTCCCAGTTCAGCCGCTCGATTGCCCCGGTCGTGGGGTCGACGGCAACGCTGAGGGTGATCTCATCGCCGCAGCTCGGGTTGAACTCGTGATGTGATGCTGAGAGCGAGCCTTCGGGAGCTTCAAACTCGCCCTTGCCAACCGGCCGCTTCGAATGGTCAAGAATGAGCTCTTGATACAGACTGTCGAGTTCGCTCATGAGTGAACCTCCGCATTGAAGTATCGCTGCGCGCCGCGCAGCCCGTCAAGAAATCGTTCGACCTCATCTTCGGTCGTGGTCACATGCACGCTCGCCCTCGTGCTGGACGCCATACCGATGGCTCGATGCAGGGGCTGCGCGCAGTGGTGACCGACCCGAACCAGCACACCCTGTTGATCGAGAAACTGGCCGACGTCATGGGCATGCACACCGTCGACGGCAACCGCGGTGAGGGCAACTCGATCGGTCGTGCCCTGGGGGCCGAGCAGCCGGAGTCCGGGGGTGCTGAGCACACCCTCGACAAGTTGTGCAACCAAGTCGTGCTCGCGTGATGCAGCGCGCTGCATGCCGATCTCGGTCATGAAATTCAGCGCATCGGCGAGACCCACCGCCTGTGACACCGGCTGGGTGCCCGGCTCAAAACGGAGCGGTGGCGGCATGAACTCTGCCTCGCTCATGGTGACCCTGGTGATCGCGCTGCCACCGGTGCGTGAGGGGGGCAGCGCAGCCAGCGCCTCAGCGCGACCGTAGAGCACTCCGAGAGCGTTGGGCCCCAGCGCCTTATGGCTCGAAAACACCGCGAAATCCACACCGAGTTCATCGAGGTTCACGGGAATATGCGGCACTGACTGGCACGCGTCGAGCACGGTCAGTGCGCCTACCGCCCGAGCTAGGCTAACCAGTTCGGCGACGGGAGCCTCGAAACCCGTCACATTCGACACATGCGCGAACGCGAAAATCTTGGTTCGGCTCGTGATCGCCTCGCGCGCGTCATCGAGCGACCAGGTGCCATGTTCATTCACCGGAATATAGGTGAGCGTGGCCCCGGTTTTCGCGGCCAGGCGCTGCCACGGAATCAGATTTGCGTGGTGTTCGGCCTCGGTGACGAGGATCTCATCTCCTGGCTCAAGCCGATAGCGCTCAGAGCCGGTCACACCGAGCCCCGCGTTTGCCTCACCGATGCCGAGCGCAATGATGTTCAGCGCGTCGGTCGCGCCTGCGGCCCACACGATCTGTTCGGGGTGTGCGGCGCCCACGAACGTGGCGACGGTCTGACGGGCGTCTTCAAATCGCTGAGTCGCCGTGCCGACGGCTTGGCTCGTGCCTCGGTGCACGGCCGCATAGTCTCGTTCGAGAAAGCCGCGCTCGGCATCGAGCACCCGGGCAGGACGCTGCGAGGTCGCGGCGGAGTCGAGATAGGCCACTGGTGTGCCGTCGACGAGCGGAAGATTCGCAAAGTAGGGAAACTGGCTGCGAATGGAATACACGTCGGCGGAGGTCAGTGGTGCGGGCATGCTTCCATTCTCCCACTCCACACCTGTGCAGGCAGGGGGAGCGTTGCGCCCTCAGCGAAGACCAGCGGTGGATGCGTGGGTGAGGATATGGCGCGTCATCTAGGGCACCTGCAGTGGGCCGGTCGCCTGCGGGAGCTTGCCGGCCGGGGTGAGTAGCCAGTTCACGACGCCGGCGAGCAACGCGAGGATCGCGGCTGCCAGGGGCAAGAACAGCGCTGCCTGCGTGCTGACCGACTCTGCAACGATGCCGGTCACGGCTGACGCAAGCGACTGTCCCACGATGACCCCAGAGCCGAGCATGGTCATGACGG
>JAAZFP010000377.1 GCA_012511645.1 Microbacteriaceae bacterium | reverse complement strand
GACTCCGCTGCCTCAGATGCACCAAGAGCCAGCACCCATTCAGGCCGTGCGACTGCGTCCCCCGTGGCGCACCACGCTCGCCGTGATCCTGGTGATCCTTGCTGCGCACTTCATCTATGACGCCGCGTTCAACCGCCCCGTGTATTCGTGGGATGTGGTCGCGCAATATCTCTTCGATGTGCGCATCATGAACGGCATCGGGTACACCGTGCAGTTGACGATCTATTCGATGATCATCGGCGTGCTGCTCGGCGTTCTGATTGCCATCATGCGGCTCTCACCGAACCCCGTGTTTCGTGCGGTGGGCTGGGTGTACCTGTGGATCTTCCGCGGCACTCCGGTCTATGTGCAGCTCACGTTCTGGGGTCTGGTACCTGTCATCTACAAGACCATCGACCTCGGTATTCCCTTCACCGAGGCAGTGGTGTCGCTGACGACGAAAGACCTGCTGCCCTATTTCCTGCTCGCCATTATTGGACTGGCGCTCAACGAGGCTGCCTACATGGCCGAGATTGTGCGTGCGGGGCTCATGGCTGTCGATAAGGGTCAGGATGAGGCGGCCACGGCGCTTGGGCTTGGATGGTGGCACACCATGAGCCGCATCGTGCTGCCGCAGGCGATGCGCGTGATCATTCCGCCCACCGGCAACGAGCTGATTTCGATGCTGAAGACCACCTCGCTGGTGATTGCGGTGCCGTTCACGCTCGATCTCTACTCGCGCGCGCAGAGCATCTCGGCGGTGAACTACAAGCCCGTGCCGCTGCTGATCGTCGCCTCGATCTGGTATCTCGTGATCACCTCGATTCTGATGGTCGGTCAGTACTACCTTGAGCGTCACTTCGCGAAGGGCGTCGGCGATCGCCCCGATGTGCAAAAGCCGTCGCTCGAGACCGGCATGGTCTCGGTGCAGGCGGTTGGGTCAGAGGAAGCAGTGAGCTCAACACCCGATTCTGAAGCCGCACTCGGCCGTGACCGCGGTCACGACAGACGCGAAGGAGGCGAGCGATGAACGTGCCAGACGCGCCCATGGTGAAGGCCGAAGCGGTTTCGAAGTCGTTTGGTTCAAACGAGGTGCTGAAGTCGATCTCACTCGAGGTGAATCGCGGCGAGGTGCTGTGCCTCGTGGGCCCCTCGGGATCGGGCAAGTCAACATTCCTTCGCTGCATCAACCATCTCGAGACCCTGAGCGCCGGAAGGCTCTGGGTGGATGGTGAACTCGTCGGCTACCACCAACGCGGTGACAAGCTGTACGAAATGGCTCCGAAAGACGCGGCGAAGCAGCGGCGCAACATCGGCATGGTGTTTCAGCGCTTCAACCTGTTCCCGCACATGACCGCGCTCGAGAATGTGATGGTCGCGCCGACGCTGCTGCGCAAGGGCAGCAAGGCGGCCCTGCAGACGCGAGCGATGGAGTTGCTCGCGCGCGTGGGGCTCGCGGATCGCCACGACTACTATCCGGCGCACCTGTCGGGTGGGCAGCAGCAGCGCGTGGCAATCGCCCGCGCGCTCGCAATGGAGCCGAAGCTGATGCTCTTTGATGAGGCGACCTCGGCGCTCGACCCCGAGCTCGTCGGCGAGGTGCTCGACGTGATGAAGGGGCTCGCAGAGAGCGGTATGACCATGATCGTGGTGACTCACGAGATGGGATTTGCGCGCGAGGTTGCCGACACGCTCGTCTTCATGGACGGCGGGGTCGTTGTCGAAGCCGGCGATCCGGTGCAGGTGCTGACGAACCCGCAGCGCGAACGCACGAAGGCGTTCTTGTCGAAGGTGCTGTAGCGAACGGTGCTTGAGCAAACTGAGTGGGCCGCGACCCCCGAGGGTGAGGCCCACTCAGTTACTCTTACTCTGCGTCGAAGCCCTGCGCGCGGAGTGAGTCGCGCATCGTGTGGCGACCGTGCATGCCCTTGAGCGTGCCGAGGCGGCCCGTGACCGCTTGCGACCAGCTGCGGTCGGGAACTCCCTGGCCCTCGTAGTATTCGCGGTAGTCGGTTTCGTGCTGCGGAACAGCGTCGCGCCACGCCTCGGCGTCGTAGCCTTCGTGGTGCAGCACCCCGCTGAGCGGCAGACGCGGCTTGAGGCCCGTGCCCTCGGCCGGGTCTGGCGTGCCGATCGACATGCCGACGAGTGGGAAGACGTGCTTGGGCAAGCCGAGCTCGGCCGAAATTGCCGCGGGATTGTTGCGCACCCCGCCGACATAGACG
>JAAZFP010000376.1 GCA_012511645.1 Microbacteriaceae bacterium | reverse complement strand
TCGTCGTTGACGTCGATGCCCACCAGCTCGGCCTGCTCGAGCTGCTGGTCGTTGCTCAGCCCACCGGGCTCACGAACGATGTTGGTGTACACCGCTTCGCTCAGCAGTGAAGTGTGCAGCGCGAACGCGAGCCCCGGCGCCGGGTCTTGATCGACCACGCAACCGAGCAGGTTGGCCGCACGAGTCGAGTACCCGCCGCTCACCGCATCCTGAATCGTCACCGGATAAATCTGCAGGGTCGCGTCGCCGCTGCCCACCCAGGTTTCGAGAATCTCGCCAGTTGCCTGCTCGAAGTCGGCACAGTGCACACAGTTGTAATCGACGTACACGGTGATGTCGAGCGGCGGCTCGGTGCGGTCGACGACGGGCGCGACACGCTCCTGGTCAGACTGCAGGGCTGGCCCGGTCACAATCGCGAGGTCTTTGCCGAAGACCACGCCGCCCGAGGCCATGTTCAGTGGGCCGGGGCCCGCGGGCTTCATCGTCTGCACGAGCACGAGACCCACTACGGCAAGCACTGCGATCACACCGAGTACGATGCCGCCCTGCAAAAAGAGGCGGTTGCGCTTTTCACGCTTCTTCTCAGCCTCGCGGGCAAGCCGCGCCTGCTCACGGGCCTGCTCTCGGCGCTCAGCTTTCGTCTGTCGCTTGAGATTGTCGTTCACTCTGCCTCGTTTACCTTCCGGTCAGGGTTCATGGCGGATCAGCTCACCCGTTGGGCGGCCCAGATCACACGCGAGATATATACGTCTGCACTACTTCTTCGCTCGGCGCTGGGCGCGGTTCGCTGGCGGCTGGCCACCCTCAGCGGCATCGCCGCCCTCGACCTGGCCGAAGGCACCGCGCTGCTGCGTCTGCTGCTGGGCCTGCCGTTGGGCGGCCTGCTGCTGCGCTGCCTGCCGTTGGGCCGCTTGCTCCTGTGCGACCTGCGCGGCGGAGCGGCGCACCTGCTTGCCACCCTTCGCGCCACCGGCCTGGCCGCCACGAGGCTGGGCCGATCCGCCCTTGCCTGCTGCGACTGCAGCACCCGGGCCGCGCACCTCGGTGCCGCCATCTTCGCTCGGCGCAGTGTAGCTGAGCTTCGACTGGTCGGGAGCTTCGGTCACCTCGAGACCGCCACCTGCGAGATGCACGTGGTCTTGGGGCCCCTCAGCCGGGCGCACCTGCACCTCGAGGTTGTACAGCAACCCAAGCGACTCTTCTTTAATCTGGCCCATCGTGCTCTGGAAGAGCGCGAAGCCTTCACGCTGGTACTCAATGAGCGGATCGCGTTGCGCCATCGCGCGCAGACCAATGCCCTCTTTGAGGTACTCCATCTCGTAGAGGTGGTCACGCCAGCGGCGGTCGATCGTGGTCAGTACGACGCGGCGCTCGAGTTCGCGCATCGCTTCCGCACCAAGCGTCTCTTCACGCTTCGTGTACGCCACCTCGGCGTCTGAAAGAACCTCGCGCAGCAAGAACTCGCGCGTCACGCCCTTCGCGCCGGTCTCGGCAACGACCTCGTCGACTGTGATACCGATCGGGTAGATCTGCTTCAGGTCGTTCCACAGTGCGTCGAGATCCCAGTCGTCGGCGGCGGCGTGCAAGTCAAGAATCGCGTCAATCACCTGGTCGCGGAAGGTCTGGATGCGGCTCTCGATGTCTTCGCCGTCGAGGATCTGGCGGCGGTCATCGTAGATCGCCTTGCGCTGGCGGTCGAGCACATCGTCGTACTTCAGCACGTTCTTGCGAATCTCGCTGTTGCGCTGCTCAACCTGCGACTGTGCGCTCTGAATGGCC
>JAAZFP010000375.1 GCA_012511645.1 Microbacteriaceae bacterium | reverse complement strand
GGACGGCACCGAGTGATCGGCCCGCAACACACTGCGCGGAACCTGGGTGCCTGAAGGTTGTCTCTGCCATTCTAGTCGACCCTGCACCGGGCGTTGGCGGTGACAAAGGCTCTCTCGAATGAGGAAGAGGCGGGGATGGGTTCGCGCTGGCTCAGTAAGGTGAGAGGCATGAACGAATCAGGTGTCTCGCCGAATCCTTCGCCTGCGGTCGTGCCCGTGGTGATCGCGGCGGTACTCGACGTGGTGTTTGTGGTGGCTTTTGCTGCCATGGGCCGGGTGGAGCACGGGGGAGAGATCGCCCTGTTCGCACTGTGGCAGGCAGTATGGCCGTTCTTGCTCCGTCTTGGCATGAGCTGGGCCGCCGCACGAGTATGGCGGGCTCCCGCCGCCCCACTCCGCAGCGGCCTTGTGCTGTGGGTCGGAACCGTGACGATCGGCATGATCACGCGTGTGCTCTTCACTGAGGGCGGAGCCGCGATACCCTTTGTGCTGGTTGCGGCGGGTGTGCTCGGTGTCACGCTTATCGGATGGCGGCTCATTGCAGTGCTCATCCGGCGGATTCGTAGCCGAAGCGGAACTGTCGAGTAACGCACCCGAACGAGCCCCGGGCTGTGGTAAGGCCGGGTACTGAGCAAATGGATGATGCCCCTGCTCAGTACCCGGCTTTGGCCTGCATTTAGCTGATCAGTGTGGGGAACGCCCCAGGGTTCTCTGAGATCCACAGCGCCACCGCGCCGGCGGGATCACCTTCCCAGGGTTCGCTCGTCACGAGGCCTTCGAGCGATCCATACGCTTCGTCATCGAGCTTGATGCCGGCGATGTACTCGGCAGCCTCTGGGAATTCCTCTGCGAAGCCACGCTTACCGAGGAAGTGGAGTGACTCAGACTCACCCATAGCTCCGAGCGGGTCAGCGAGATCCTTCACATCGTAGGCGTTGTAAGCCCAGAATGGGCGCCAGAGCGTGACAACAATATCCTCGTTCTTATCGATGGCCTCACCGAGCGCGGTGAGCATCGTCGCAGTCGACGAGGTGATCAAGTTGAAGCTGTCGCTGAGCCCGTAGGCTGGCATCATCGAATTCTCTGTGACACCAGTCAGACCCGCCCCGGGTTCGATTCCAATAATCTCGCCACCGAAGAGGTCAGCGTTTGCAGCCAACTCATCGAGTGAATCGATGTCGGTGTAAGAAGGCACGGCAATGGTGAGGCTCGCACCGTCGTAGTAGGCGCTGAGGCTCTCAATATCGTCACCGAAGGTCTCCATATACTCCGCATGAGTGACTTCGGGCCATGCAGACGGGTACACGTCAATGTCACCGTTCGACAGCCCTGCGTAAAGCACCCCTGCTTCGGTGAGCTCTTTCAGCTCAACGTCATAGCCCAGCTGCGTGAGCTGATTCTCCAAGAGATACGCGGTGCTGAGGCCATCAGTCCACGAAGGAATGAACCCGAGGGTGATCGTCCCCTTGCTCTCTGCGTCGCCGGAAGAACCGGCGTCGGATGCATCTGGGGCTCCGCTCGAGCACCCAGCGAGCATGAGACTGACGGCAGCGCCAATCGACAGAAGCGCTGTCAGGCGTTGCTTTTTCATGGTGTTTCCTTTCGTTTGCGCCGCTGGCGCAGAATGCCAAGCAGCGACTGTGGATGGTCAGCAGGTGCACCGAGCGCGGCGGTGACCCGATCGAGGAAGATCGCGATAATCACAATGCTGAGACCGGCTTCGACACCAGGTGCTAGGCGCATCGTCGACACGGCAGCCACGACGTCTTTCCCGAGCCCATCTGCGCCCACAAACCCAGCGAGCACCGCCATTGAGAGTGCCAACATAATCACCTGATTGATGCCGGCCATAATGGTCGGCATCGCAAGTGGGAGCTGAATGCCTCTGAGAATCTGTCCCGGCGTTGCTCCGAACGCGGTGCCCGCCTCGACGGTCTCGGAGTCGACCCCTCGGATCCCAAGCTCCGTGAAACGAACACCGGGTGGCAGGGAGAAGAGGACGGTGGCAAAGATACCCGGGACGTACCCGATACTGAACAGCAACACGGCAGGAATCAGCCACACAAACCCGGGCATCGTCTGCATGAAATCAAGCACCGGTCGAATCATTCGACTAAACCGATCGTTTCTCGCAGCCAGGATCCCGAGCGGCACCGCAATAATCACCGCAATGAGCGTTGCGACGATGACGAGGCTCAGCGTCTGCATGGAGCTCTGCCAGAATCCCATCGACACAATGAGGAGGAACGTTACCGCGGTCGTCAGCGCGAGCTTCCAGGAGTGCACGAGCCAGCCGATCAGGGCGAACACCAGAATCAGCACGGGATAGGGAATCGCGAGCAGTGTGTCGACGAGGCCTTCGGTCGTTGACTTGAAGAACGCGGTGAAAAAGCTCAGCAACCAGTCAAACGTGTGCCGAAACCAATCTAAGCCGAACTGCACCCAGTCGCCGATGGGAATGCGGGGAATGTCGAAGTTCACTTGGCACCCTCCTCTGTCTCGGT
>JAAZFP010000374.1 GCA_012511645.1 Microbacteriaceae bacterium | reverse complement strand
GTACGCACACAGTGAACGCACGTATTTTGTTGGTTGAAGACGAGGCATCGATCTCCGAGCCGCTCGCATTCTTGCTCGAGCGCGAGGGCTATCGGGTGCAGGTGGTAGACGATGGTGCTGAGGCAGTTCGGGCATTCCCTGAATCTGGCGCCGATCTCGTGCTGCTCGACCTGATGCTGCCGAGCCTCCCCGGCACCGAGGTATGCCGAAGCATCCGCGCCAAGTCGCAGGTTCCCATCATCATGCTCACGGCAAAAGACAGCGAGATCGACATCGTCGTTGGGCTTGAACTCGGCGCAGATGACTACATCACAAAGCCCTACTCAACGAGGGAACTGCTCGCCCGCATTCGCGCTGCTCTGCGCAGGTTTGATGCGCCCGCAGACGATCGCCCTCTCAGCGAGGGAGATGGCGTGATCGATGAACTGGGCATTCGGCTGGACGTCGAACGCCACACCGTGTCAGTGCGGGGCGAAGAAGTGTCGATGCCGCTGCGCGAGTTCGAACTGCTTGACCTGCTCATGCGCCACTCGGGCCGTGTCCTGACGAGGGGGCAGCTCATCGATCGCGTCTGGGGCAGTGACTACTACGGCGACACCAAAACGCTCGATGTGCATGTCAAGCGCATTCGCTCACGCATCGAAAGCGACCCTAAGGATCCAAAGATTCTGACCACGGTGCGCGGCGTCGGGTATCGCTTCGGCTAATCCCTGCCACAACGCACTTAGCCCCGGTCTCAGCAGAGAAACCGGGGCTAAGTGCGTGTCACGCGAGTGCGCGTGACCCAGAAAACTATTCGGCGATCTCTTCGCTGTCAGCAGCGTCGTCTTCGGCCTGGTCTTCGCCGCCGAGTTCAACGTCTTCTTCAGCCACCAGCTGCGACGGCGAGAGCACGTAGTCAGCGTACTCAAACAGCGAGCCGTCCAGCACTGGAACCTGTCGAGAGAGCTCTTCGCTGCCGCTGGCACCCTCAAAGTATGCCTTGACGGTAGCACCTGGCTTCAGGTTGGGAATCGTCACGAGCACGGGCGCCACGTCACCATTCGGGTCACCGAAGACGGTGATGCCCTGCTCAAGCAGGAAGTCGGCGCTGGCCTCGGTAGCCCCGTCGTCGCTCACAAAGGTGATTCGGAGCAAACCACTGTCTCCTGCGTTGTTCACACTGGTGAACACGACGTTAAAGTTCTTACCGCTCTCATCAGCGATGAGCATCAGGTTGCGCACCATCAGGTCGCCGACGTTCACATCGATACCGTCACTCGGTGCGTAAGTTTGCGTGGTGTTCTGCGGCACCATGAGGCCGCAACTGGTCGCGCCAAGGGCTACTGCCGCAGCGAGAGCGATTGACGAAGCGATCCGACGAGTCTTCAAGGTGTGTGTCCTTCGATTCATAGTGAACGGCGCAGACGTGCCTTTGGCGTAGGTGGGAAACCGGTTGTGCCCCACAGACAGTTCAAATCATACTATCGACGGCGGGTGACGCGGGTCACCTTAGGCAGGCCTAAGTCGCGGCGCGGCGTGTGGTATTATAGAGGCTTAGCTGATAAAGGAGCCGCTTGATGCAGTTTGAAGTCGGAGAGACTGTTGTTTATCCTCACCACGGGGCCGCGAAGATCATCGAGGTGAAGAAGCGCAAACTCGGCGGCGAAGAGAAGCTCATGCTCAAGCTCCAGGTGAACCAGGGCGATCTCACGATTGAGGTTCCTGCCGAGAACTGTGAACTCGTCGGTGTTCGCGACGTGATCGACGAAGAAGGCCTGAAGCAGGTCTTTGAGGTTCTGCGCGCCCCCTTCACCGAAGAGCCCACCAACTGGTCGCGTCGATACAAGGCGAACCTTGAGAAGCTTGCTTCAGGTGACGTGATCAAGGTCAGCGAGGTCGTTCGTGACCTGTGGCGTCGCGATCAAGACCGCGGCCTCTCCGCGGGCGAGAAGCGCATGCTCGCCAAGGCGCGCCAGATCTTGGTCTCTGAGGTTGCACTCGCCGAGAAGACGAACGAAGAGCAGGCATCAGCCCGCCTTGACGAAGAGCTTGCCGCGTCATAACGTCGACGACGGCGTGAGAGACACACGGGAGTCGTGACCGACCCTCACCCCGCACGCACAGGCATCATTCTGGTGGCTGCTGGCCGCGGGGAGCGCCTCGGCGCAGAGCT
>JAAZFP010000373.1 GCA_012511645.1 Microbacteriaceae bacterium | reverse complement strand
GTGCACGGTATGCCCGTACTGCGCGGAGCACTCGCACACATTGTGTGCACGACCGCAGAAGAAGCTGTTGGCGGCACCCACACTGTCTTTCTCGGTAACGTCATCGTTGCCGGCACCTCCAACGCGCAACCCCTCGCCTACTACCGAGGCGCCTTCGGATCGTTCCACTCAGACCGAGAAGAACAGGCATATCTCACCGTTCGACGCTGGGTGCTCGAACATCGCGAGCTGAAAAACCAGATCATCCCTCTCGCCGAGCTCGTCGAAAGCGTCGGGCTGCCCAAAGACCAGGTCGGGCGAGCAGTTGCGAAGCTCACCGTCGATCGGCTGCTGGGTATCGACCTTAACGACCAGATCACCGTGCTGCCCATCACCAGCAAACTCATGACCGACTGTATTGAGGGCCGAGCAGCAATCGAATGCGGAGTGCTGACCACGCACCTCGACACACTCAGCGACCAAGACGCCGCCGAGATTCGCACGATCTTCGAACAGATGCAGCAGCTGCGAGGCACTCCCGGCGAGATGCGCACGTTCCTCAATCTCAACAACACCCTGCAAAACCGCATCATGAACCTCGGCTCGTCATACGAGCTCACGCGCGCGTTAAACCGGATGGGAATCGGTGCAGTGTGGGCGCAGACGGTGCCGCACGACTCGTGGGACCAGTTCTTTGACTCACGCAGCCAACAGAAGCTCGTTGACGCACTCGAACAGCGAGACGCGGCGGCGGCCTGCGAAGCCGTCATGGAACACGCGCGAGTCACCACCCGCCTTGCACAAGAACTCATCGAAAAGAACGGGGGAGAGGTCTAATGGCCGACACCACCGCAGTCACTTCAGCACCCGCGGCATCTTCAGCGCCCGACTCACCACTGGCGGCCGACCGAGTCGACGCGTTTCTTGACCGCCCGATCCAAATGATCATCGACGGCGAAACCGTGACCGACGCCAGAGAGATCAAAGACCTCATTGACCCGGCGAACGGCGAGCACTTTGCTCAAGTGGTGCGGGGCACCGTCGCCGACGTTGACGATGCCGTGCGCGCCGCGAAGCGAGCCGGAGCCGTTTGGCGGGGCATGACCCCCGCGCAACGCGCTGAGCGAATTCACCGCCTCGGCACCCTGATCCAGGAGAACGCCGACGAACTCGCGCTGCTCGAATCGCGCAACACCGGCAAGCCGCTCAGCCAAGCACGCATGTTCGATGTCGCGCACGCCGCAGAAACCGCGATTGCCAATAGCGGGTGGGCAACGAGGATCGGCGGAAACACCCGCGACATGTCACGACCCGGCAACTGGCAAGCGATGACGATTCGCCAGCCACTTGGTGTGGTCGGTGCGATCGTGCCCTGGAACGCGCCGCTGCCGATGGCAGTGAACAAAACCACAGCTGCGCTCGCCGCAGGCTGCACTGTGGTGCTGAAACCAGCCGAGATTACCCCGGCGACGACCGTGCGCCTGGGTGAGCTCGCCCTCGAAGCGGGCATTCCCAACGGCGTCGTGAACGTGGTGCTCGGGCAGGGCAGCGTGGTTGGAAACGCTATGGTTGCACACCCAGACGTGGCGATGATCAGCTTTACCGGATCAACCGAGGTGGGCTTGGGCATCGGCCAAGCATGCGCGGCAACGATGAAGAAATACTCCCTCGAACTCGGCGGCAAGTCGCCGGTGATCGTGTTTCCCGACGCAAACCTCGAGAAGGCCGTGCCCGCCGTTGCGATGGGCATCTTTGGCAACAGCGGCCAAGTGTGTGCTGCGGGGTCGCGGCTGTTCGTGCACGAAGATATTCACG
>JAAZFP010000372.1 GCA_012511645.1 Microbacteriaceae bacterium | reverse complement strand
CATTACAAGTGAAAGCGGATCCACGGGTGTCCTTTCGGTGGCACGATCAGATCGGCGCTCTTCACGCCAAACCATACAAGACTATATGACATCAGGAGCGGGAATACCTGTGTACTCCCAGCCACGGCGAGTTGCAATGCGACCACGCGGTGTTCTACTCATGAGCCCCGCCCTTACCAGGAATGGCTCGACGACCGCCTCGATGGTCTCAGCTTCTTCTCCGACTGAAACGGCCAACGTTGAGAGGCCGACGGGACCACCAGCAAACCGTTCGACGACCGCTCGAAGCACCTCACGGTCAAGCCGGTCAAGACCAAACGCATCGATGTCATAGAGCGCGAGCGCAGCCTGGACCGCTCCGAGGTTCGCTGGGAGATCATGCACCAGGCTGTAGTCTCGAACTCTTCGAAGGAGGCGATTTGCAATACGAGGCGTTCCCCGTGAACGACTCGCGATTTCTCTCACGCCATCGTCATCAATATCAACGTCGAGCAATCGCGCCGCACGCGCGACCACCTTGACGAGTTCCGCGTCATCATAAAACTCGAGATGTGCGGTGAAACCAAAGCGATCTCGCAGCGGGTTCGGCAGGAGCCCCGCTCGGGTGGTAGCCCCGACGAGCGTGAACGGAGCGAGTTCCAGAGGAATTGAGGTCGCCCCGGCACCCTTGCCAACCATTATGTCAATCTTGAAATCTTCCATCGCGAGATAGAGCATCTCCTCTGCGCTGCGAGCCATGCGATGAATCTCGTCGATAAACAGCACCTCACCAGGGGTCAACGCCGAGAGCACTGCCGCGAGGTCGCCCGCGTGCTGGATCGCAGGCCCCGAGGTTTGATGCAGTGGCTTGTCGAGCTCTGCCGCAACGATCATCGACAGGGTGGTCTTGCCAAGGCCAGGGGGACCAGCGAGCAGAATGTGATCCGGAGCTCGCTGCTGCATCATTGCCGCATCCAGCAGCAATCGGAGCTGGTTTCGAACCTTTGATTGGCCCACAAACTCGCCAAGGGTGCTCGGGCGCAGCGCACCCTCGTACCCGAGCTCACTTGGAGCTACCTGAGGTGAAAGTTCGTTGCTCATCTCCGTGACTCAGCCCCTCCCTGGGCAGCCTTCCCGCGTTTCGTAGGTTGCAACAGCACAAGCGCGGCTCTCAGCAGGCCGGCCTCATCTGAGTCCGCACCAGCACGACGAGCATCATTCACCGCATCCTCTGCAATCTGCTGGGGATACCCCAGGCCTGCAAGACCCTGCACGACAGCGGCGAGCACATCGCGATCATCCGGTGAAGAAGCAACGGAATCTTCATGCACCTGGGAGAACATGGCAGGGTCAAGCTTTCCGATCAGTTGCACAGTAATCAGTTTCGCCGTCTTCGGCCCGATTCCAGGTGCCCTCCGAAAGGGTTTATCGTCTTCCTGGGCCACCGCTAACGCGATCTCTGCTGGGGTGAGCTCCGACAACACGCCGAGCGCGCTCTTCGGCCCAACGCCTGACACCCCCAACAAGAGCCCAAACACCTCAAGTCCTTCAGTGCTCAGAAATCCAAAGAGCGTCAAGGCGTCCTCACGCACAACAAGGT
>JAAZFP010000371.1 GCA_012511645.1 Microbacteriaceae bacterium | reverse complement strand
TATGGGCGCCGGTGCGCGGGGCGACTCTGCAGTCTATGTGGCATTCGCTGCACTTGCCGCCTCGATCCTCACCTACGGTCGTGTGAGCGCGTGGCTGAAGCTCACGATTCTGCCCGCGGTGATCATCGTTCTCGGTGCGTTTTTCTTTCTGACTGCGGGCCAGTCGACAGGTATCGCCACGGTTGGTGCGACGGCATCAACGTCTGCACCAGCATCGAGTGTCGCCGATTCTGCTGCCGCAGGTTCCGAAGCCTCTGGTGCCGCTGCGGGCGGGATATCTGGGTTGCTCGCGAACCTCATGGATCTTCCCTGGCTGTGGACCGGTGGCGCTGGCACCTGGGGGCTGGGCTGGCTCGACACGCCCCTGCCAGTCTCGGTATGGGTGCTGATGATTGGCGTGCTGATCGCGATGGTGTTCTGGGGCCTGCAGGCGAGTGGCACGCGCAAATCAATCGTCTTGGTGCTCGCCTTGATCGCACTCGCTGTCTTGCCCCTCTACATTTTGTGGGGCAAGAACCTGCGGGTCGGTGAATGGGTGCAACCGCGCTACCTCTTGCCGCTGTTGCTCATCTTTGTCGGTGTTGCGCTCTACGGTTTTGCGAAGGACCATCTCGGCATTTCCCGACTGCAAGCTGCGGTCGTCTTCGCTGCGGTTGCTGTGTCGAATTCGCTCGCGCTACATAACAACATGCGCCGCTACATCAGCGGATTGGGCGACGCAGGCTTCAACCTCAACACCAACATCGAGTGGTGGTGGAACATGCCGATTTCACCGATGCTGGTCTGGATGGGTGGGAGCGCCGCATTTGCGCTCATGCTGGTGGGGCTGTGGTTGTGGCTCTACCCGAAAGGTGAGCGGCCCGGATTGCGCACCAGTCAGGAACCTGCCGCATCCCTGGGCGGTGCAGGCATCTGAGCCGAATCAGGCAACTCAAGCCGATCAGCAACCTGCCACACGGCGACCGTGAGCTCGGGGTTGTGCTCGGCGATTTCGCGCAGCAGCTCGAACTCGACCTTGTCGGCGTTTGCACGGTGCTGGGCCGCGTCGTCGGCGCTGCTGGTCGCGGCGAGCCTCGCCATCGTGAACTCGGCCATCTGGCCGCGGCGCTCGAGCATCTCGTCGCGCAGCTCGCGCACCACTAACTCATCGACGCTCGGCAGATCAGCGAGCGTGTTGAGTGGGTCTTCACCGCGGCGCCCCATGAACTCCATCACGGCGGTGCGCTCGATGCGTGCGAAGTGGCGCAGCTGCTCGATACGCTCGTCGGTGACCCTCACGATTGACGCCCTGACGAGGCGCGTGGAATGGGCACCTCGCGCCACGGCTTCTTTGTGGGCTCAGTGGGCTGTGCCGGAATCTCGAAGTCGTAGCGGGTCTTCACCGCGAGAATCACGAGAATGAGCCACCCGCTCTCAATGAGGATTCGGCTCTCAGTGAGCGACTGCACGATGAGCGCCGTCATGATCATCAGCGGCCACAACGCGCTCGTCGCAAACGGCAGCGCGGGGCCGGGGCCGACGCGCGGCTGATCAACGGCGCGAAACCACACCCGCTGCAGTGTGAGCACCACGAGCGGTGCAAACACGAGCACCCCGATGATGCCGAGCTGCAACCACACATCAAGCCACGCATTGTGCCCGCTCGCAACGGGGATGCCAGCCTTCTTGTCGAGACCGTCGAACGGTTCGACCCAGATCGGCCAGTAGCTCACCCAACCCCAGCCGAACCAGGGCCGCTCAACAATGAGCTCCCACATCTTCTGCCAAATCTCGAGGCGCCCGGTCAGGTCGGCGCTCTTGCCGAGCAGCCCAAACACCCACCCGCGAGCAAACACGGTCACAGCGACCACCGCAGCGATCAGCGCGATGCCGATGCCATAGAGCGGCAGCCGACGTTCCTCACCCAGGCGGCGCCCCCAGATTGCAAACACCAGTGACAGTGCGGCCGCGGCCAGCGCGACCCACACGGTGGCGCTGCGGGCGAGCAGCAGCATGATTACGGCGAACGCGATCCATGACCACCCAAAGACCGGCCGCACGAGCCCTGCCCGCAGCTGCACTCCGAAGAGAATGAGGCTGAGCAGCGCGAGAAACCCGAGCATCGCCGAGTTCGCGACGACCCCCTGAATCGGGCCGCCCTCGAACAGCAGGTTGCGGCTCCAGTAGAGAATGTTGAGCGGCTTCTCGGGTTGCTCAACCCACCACGCGGTGAGCGGTGCGCGAAGAAACAGCGACACCCACAGTTCGAAAGCGAGCGACAGCGCGAGCAGCCAGCGCATCGCCGACGCGAGGGTGCGCAGCAACTCGTGCCAGGTCAACAGAAACGCGAGCGCCACCGCGATCGCCGTCGTGCCGAGCTGCGCGATGACGCCGAGCACCGACTCGAAGCGGTAGGCGCTCCACAGAATCGAGAGCGTCGCGAGGCCTAAGAACCAGGTCAAGGGAGCGGGCAGGCGATACCAGCGAAACCGCGCCGGCTTCATGCGCACAAAGAGCACCACGCTCACCAGGATGAGCAGCCCCGAGAGCACAAAAAACGCGGGCAACCCGACGACGTAACGCACCCCGTTGCTGCCAAACGCGAACACAAACACCACAATGGCGAACGCGCTGATGCCCAGTCGTGTTTTGCTCTCGGTCATAGTG
>JAAZFP010000042.1 GCA_012511645.1 Microbacteriaceae bacterium | reverse complement strand
TTGCATGGTGCTGGGTTGCGTGGTGCTGGGTTGCGTGGTCATTGCACGACCTCCTTGAAAATCTGTGCGAGCGATGGGGTGACTTTGCCGAAGCGCTGCACGTCGTGACCGGCCGCAATGGCCTGGGCGAGCACAGCCTGCGCGTCAGCGTCAGCCTCGGCATCGAATCGGGCGAAGCCTGCGTCGAGCAGTGAGACAGTAACCCCGTGCACCTCACGCACCCAACCCGCGTCAGCCGCGGGGCCGGTCAGCTCAATCTCAAACTCACGACCCGAATGCTGAGCACGCAGGCCCTCGCGCGATCCCTGAGCCAGAATCGTGCCGTCCCCGATCACGACGACGTCATCACACAGCCGCTCAACGATGTCGAGCTGGTGAGACGAGAACAGCACAGGAGCACCCTGCGCCGCATAATCGCGCAGCACCCCGAGCACCACCTCGACCGCCATCGGGTCAAGTCCCGAGAATGGCTCGTCAAGCACGAGCGCAATCGGTCGATGCACGAGGGCTGCTGCGATCTGCGCACGCTGCTGGTTGCCCAGCGACAGACTCTCGAGCGTGTCGTTCGCTCGCTCACCGAGGCCGAGGCGCTCGAGCAGGGCGGTGGCCTCGCGCCTCGCGGCGCCGGCACTCAGTCCATGCAGGCGTCCGAGGTAGACCAGCTGCTCGGTGATCTTCATCTTCGGGTAGAGCCCGCGCTCCTCTGGCATATAGCCGAACTGCGCGCGGTCTGCTGCGCTCAGCGGCTGCCCGTTGAGCGTGACCGTTCCCGAGTGCGCGGCGAGCACGCCCAGGATGATGCGCATTGTGGTAGTTTTGCCTGCGCCGTTGCCTCCGACGAAGCCGGTCATGCGCCCTTCGGCCACCTGAAATGTGACGTCGCGCAAGACCTGCCGTTCGCCAAAGCTTCGGCTCACTGCCTGCAATTCGATCATGGCGCTCCTCTCTGTGTCGTTCGTGCCACCGTCGCGCACCGGAGTGGTGCGGTTGTGTGTGCTGCTCTCAGCCTATGAATCACCGCGTCTCTTTCACCTCCCCCTGTGGGTGGGTTTCACGTGCAACACAGCTGCTCGATCCCGGCCCTACTCCACCCTGAGGAGGAGGCGCGAGCATCGCACGCTCGCTAGCCTGGAACCATGACACGATCAGACTCGGCGACTTGGGTGCGCCCATCGGCAAGCGCTGAGGATCGTCAGAAAGACGTGATCCTCGCAGCGGTGGTCGCCGTCGCCACGGTCACCACGTCGCTGCTGTATGCCCGCACCGGCATGTACGAGGAGGTTGCGCCGGTATGGCTGTGGGTGCTGGGGCTCGCCCTGTGCACCGCGCCACTCGCGCTGCGGCGCCGGTGGCCTGTTCCCGTTGCCGTCACGGTCGCCATCGGCTTTTTTACCTGCGGCCAGTTTGGTGTGCCAGAAGCACTGATGGTCAACATTTGCCTCTTCATCGCGCTCTACACCGTGGGGGCCTGGGAGCCGAACCGCAGGCTCGCGGTCGCAAGCCAAGTGATCATCGCACTGTCCATGATCGCGTGGCTCGTCGTGTCGCTCATCATCTCGTCCTCGAACCCCGACTGGCTCCCTGGGGTGTCACGCGTCGGGTTGTTCAGCGCCTTCGCCACATTTGCAGCGCTGCAGATCATCATGAATTTGATGTACTTCGCCGGTGCGTTCTTTTTTGGCATGAACTCCTGGCGAGCAGCGCACACCAAGGCCGTGCTCGAGGCACAGGGGCGCGAGCTCGAACTCGAACGACAGCCCAGTGCGGCTCAGGCAGTCGCCCTCGACCGACTGGGCATCGCGCGCGAGCTCCACGATGTCGTCGCGCACCACGTGTCGGTCATGGGAGTGCAGGCTGCGGCAGCGCGGCTCTCCCTGCGAGGCAACCCCGACGCCGCCGAGCGGTCACTCGAGATCGTCGAGCAGAGCGCGCAAGACGCGGTCGGTGAGTTGCGCACGCTCGTGCACACCCTGCGCAGCCCAGAGGCTGATGAGCCTGGCTCGACCGTCGGCGTCGCCCAGCTCGGCACGCTCGTCGCCGAGTCACAACGCGCCGGCACCCCCGCCACGCTCATCGTGTCGGGCACCCCGCGGGCACTACCTCTGCTCGTCGATGTCGCTCTCTATCGGGTCGCACAAGAGGCACTCACCAACGTGCGCAAGGATGCGGGTCGCGGGGCCGCCGCCGAGGTTCGGCTGCGCTTCGGCGCCGAGCAGGTGGAAATCGAGGTCGTCGACAATGGGGTGCGACAAGGCGCAGGTTCTTCCGCCACACTGCGTCGGGCAGCCACTGATGGCTCAGGGCTGGGGCTTCGCGGCATGCGCGAACGGCTCGGCGCGGTGGGTGGGCGCCTCGAAGCCGGACGTCGCGATCCGGCCACCGGCGCTCAGGGATACCTGGTTCGCGCAACCGTGCCACTGCCAGACCCGCCAGCGCCCGAGACCTCGCCGCGGCCAGACAACGCTCACGGTCGTTCGTTCGGCGCAGAGATCCGAAGCCCGCGCCTCTCATTCCCCATTGGCGGTTCAGGAGAGACCGCATGATCCGGGTGCTGCTGGTCGATGATCAGGCGCTCGTTCGTTCAGGGTTTCGGGTGATCCTCGAGTCACAGCCCTACATCGAGGTCGTTGGCGAGGCGGCCGATGGTGCGCAGGCTGTGGATCTGGCGGCCCAGCACTCACCCGATGTCATCTGCATGGATGTCGAAATGCCCGTCATGAACGGACTCGAGGCCACGCGTCAGATTCTTGGTACTGCGGGCCCGCGACAGGGCGCGAGTGATCCCACAAGAACGACCACACCCGCGGTGCTCGTGCTCACGACCTTCGGGCATGAGCAATACCTGTTCGAGGCGCTCGATGCGGGGGTCAGCGGGTTTCTCTTGAAGACCGCGCGGGCAGAACAACTGATCGAGGCGGTGCGAGCACTCGCTGCGGGCGATGCACTGCTCGGCCCAGACGTGACTCGAGCGGTCATGCAGCGTGCGGCCCAGCTCGCGCAGCAGGCACCAGGCTCGTCGCGCCACGACCCCGCGGACACCAGCGCGGCCACCAGCACAGCGCCTGGCGCAGCTGCCGCCGCACTAATCCCGCCCGGTGCGGGCGGTGACAACGCTGCAATGAACGAGGCGGGGCTCACCGAGCGCGAGCGCGAGGTGCTGCTGCTCGTGGCCTCCGGCAAATCAAACGCCGAGATCGCCGGCGAGCTCTTTCTCGGCGAGGCCACCGTCAAAACCCACGTCTCAAACCTGCTGCAAAAAATCGGTGTGCGTGACCGAGTGCAGCTCGTCGTGTGGGCACACTCCAACGGCGCGGT
>JAAZFP010000370.1 GCA_012511645.1 Microbacteriaceae bacterium | reverse complement strand
GATCCAGCGCGCTAGGGCAAGCAACCAAGGTTACGACGCACGCAACACACCACAACGGAGGTTCGATGAGCACAGCACCCAGAGTGTCCCCCCAAGAGGCCTGGGACGAGCTTGCCCAGGGCAACCTCCGGTTCGTCGAAGGTGGGCAAGAACACCCGAACCAGGGGGTAGAGCGTCGCAGCAGCCTCGCGGCCACGCAGGCGCCAGACGTCGCACTCTTTGGGTGCAGTGATTCGAGGCTGTCCGCCGAGATCATCTTCGACCGCGGACTCGGTGACCTGTTCATTGCCCGCAACATGGGACATGTGGTCGCCGAGTCGATCACCGCATCGATGGAATATGCCGTCGTCGAGCTCGGAGTGGCGCTCATCGTCGTGCTTGCTCACGATTCCTGCGGCGCCGTTGCCGCAGCAATCGACCAAATGTCTGAACAGCCGGCTGACGTGCCGGTTGCCGTGAAGAACACGCTCGACCCCATCCTCCCCGCGGTACAGCACCTGTGGATGCGCGAGCAACGTCACACTCCCTATGCGGACGCAACGAGACTTGACGCAGACGCCATCGGCCGTGTGCACCTCGCAAACACCGTGAATGATTTGCTGCGCAGTTCGCGCATCATCAGCGATGCGGTCGCGGCCGGGCGTCTCGGCATCGTCGGATGTCAGTACCGACTGGCCGAAGGCCGCGTAGCTCCCGTGAGCGCAGTTGGCCCGCTCGGCATTGCGCTCGAGCTCATTCCCGACACCAGCTTCTAACCGCTAAAGACCCCTACCCACTCATGACGAGCTGGGTGATGACAAGAGAAGGAACACCGTGACCGAAGAGCAGTACCGCATCGAGCATGACACTATGGGCGAGGTGCGCGTGCCCAAGAACGCACTCTACGCAGCACAAACGCAGCGTGCCGTAGAGAATTTCCCCATCTCGGGCACCGGCCTCGAGGCTGCGCAGATTGTGGCACTCGCCCGCATCAAGCGCGCAGCTGCGATTGCCAACGCTGAGCTCGGCATTCTTGATGCTGAGATCGGCAAGGCAATCGTCGCCGCAGCCGACGAGATCATCGCTGGCGACCACCACGATCAGTTCCCCGTCGACACCTACCAGACCGGCTCTGGCACCTCATCAAACATGAACATGAACGAGGTGCTTGCTGCCCTCGCAACGAAGCACCTCGGCGCTCCGGTGCACCCGAACGACCACGTCAACGCCTCGCAGTCGTCAAACGACGTGTTCCCCACCTCAGTGCACATCGCGGTCACCGGTGCGCTGATCAATGACCTGAAGCCAGCGCTCGACCACCTCGCGACTGCCCTTGAGAAGAAGGCCGAGCTGTGGAAGAGCGCAGTGAAGTCAGGCCGCACCCACCTCATGGATGCGACACCCGTCACGCTCGGCCAGGAGTTCGGTGGCTACGCCGCGCAGATTCGCTACGGCATCGAGCGCATCGATGCGGCGCTTCCCCGCGTCGCCGAGGTTCCGCAGGGCGGCACCGCGGTCGGCACCGGCATCAATACTCCCCTTGGCTTCCCCGAGAAGGTCATCGCCGAAATTGCTGACTCGAGCGGTCTGCCCATCACCGAGGCGCGCAATCACTTTGAGGCTCAGGCAAACCGAGACGGTCTCGTCGAGGCGTCTGGCGCGGTGCGCACCATTGCGGTCTCGCTGACCAAGATCGCCGAAGACATTCGCTGGATGGGCTCTGGCCCAAACACCGGTTTCGCCGAACTGCACATCCCCGATCTGCAGCCCGGATCATCGATCATGCCGGGCAAGGTGAACCCTGTGGTTCCCGAAGCAACCCTCATGGTCTGTGCCCGCATCATCGGCAACGACGCAACCATCGCCTGGGGTGGCGCACGCGGCAACTT
>JAAZFP010000369.1 GCA_012511645.1 Microbacteriaceae bacterium | reverse complement strand
GCAACGGCAGCCGCGTGGGCGAAACGGTTTGACTGACCGATCACAAACGAATCAAAGCGATACTTCGGATTGAGTGTGCTGTCGGTCTGATCGCTGCCACGGTGTCGACCGATAGGTTCATTGATCGGGCGTTCAACGTCAATGACGGGGGTATCAAACTCTGTGTCGAGACCAGATTCTGATCGAGGAGCACTTGGCTCTTCGGGCTCAGGATCTATGGCCGGCTGAGCATCAGGATCGACCACAACGACAAAGTTCTCGATCGTCGCAGCATCGGGAATCGCAGCGATTGCAGCCATAATGGCTGGTCGCAGCTTATTTTCAAGCAACTTCGATGTGAAGTCATGTTGCACCGCGAGATGTAACATTCCCGCACCGATGCCGCGAGGGACAGCAAGCGCAAGTTGAGCGCCGACCGCTGGACCAACGTCGGGGTTGCCCATCACCGCGTGAGTGATTTGCGCCCATACGCGAAGTACATCGTCTTCTGTCACGAAATCCATCTCACTAGTCGGTCTCATACTGTTGCATGAAGGTGTCACCGGATTCCAACGCGAGTGCGGACTGGTCACGGTGAGAATTGAGTGAGAATGGGACGAACCGGATCACTCGCTCAGTAATCTCATTCACGTTACCCACAGATTTGTCCACAGGCAAGTCACAACTGTTCACACCGTTCGACACACCGTGCTCAATCACAAGAAGAAGGGCACCGAGGAGAGATAATTCTTTGTTTCGTGACTTCGCTTTGACTCAAAGCCAGGTAATCGCGTAAACTGTATCTCTTGTGTGGGCAACTGCATTGCATGCAGCAGTTCATAATCGACTTTTCGGTGCCTTCGAGCACAGACATCACGGAGTTTCTCATGAGTAAGCGTACGTTCCAGCCAAATAACCGTCGTCGCGCAAAGGTGCACGGGTTCCGTGCACGCATGCGCACCCGTGCCGGTCGCGCAATTGTTTCTGCACGTCGTGGCAAGGGTCGCTCGAAGCTGACCGCCTAAGTCTTCTGCGGACGGGGATCGTGCCAGCACGGCGACATCGCATCACCCGGGGCGAAGACTTTCGACGTATCGTTCGAACAGGAAACCGCGTGGGCGGTGCAAGCTGCATAGTCCACGCGGTTTCTCGTGTTTCTCACGAGGAGCCCGCACGATTCGGATTCATCGTCTCGAAAGCGGTAGGGAACGCGGTCACACGGAATCGAGTGCGGCGACAAATGCAAGCCATGGCGCAGGCACACCTCGGTGCAGGAGTGGCTGGTGTTGATGTCATTGTGCGAGTGCTCCCCGCAGCGGTTGACTCTTCCTTCACTGATCTGTCGGCGCAGTTTGCCCAGCAGTTGACTCGCGCAATCCGTCGTGCCGTGCGCACGGGAGAACCGTGACCCGAGTCATCCTTGAGCTGTGGCTGCTCCCCAGAAACCTCGCAATAGCGTTCATGCATGCGTATCGCCGCGTGGTATCGCCCCTGTATGGTCAAGTGTGCAGGTACTATCCAAGTTGTTCCCGTTACGCTTTGGATGTGTTCCAACGTCAGGGCTTCTTGGCGGGAACGCTGCTCACCGCCTGGCGGTTGGTGCGTTGTAACCCGTTTACACCCGGCGGAATTGATGACGCACCGGAGCGTCGACACATGAGATTTTCAATAAATGATCGCGGATTTGTCCGCCCAAGAAGACGAAAGGCCTGATCACGGTGGATTTCATCGAAACACTGTTGTGGCCCCTGCGCTGGCTCGTTGAGCTTGTGCTCATGCTGTGGCACGAGCTGTTTACCTTTCTTGGAATGGACCCCGATTCGGGTCTGACCTGGGTGCTCTCGATTCTCGGTCTGGTGATTGTCGTTCGCTCGGCACTGATTCCCGTCACGGTGAAACAGATCAAGTCACAGCGACGAATGATGGATCTTGCGCCTGAGATGAAAAAGATTCAGGCGAAGTACAAGGGCAAGAACGATCAGTTCTCTCGCGAAGCGATGAGCCGAGAGACGATGGCCCTGTACAAGAAGCACGGCACCAACCCGTTTGCATCATGTCTGCCAATCTTGGTGCAGATGCCCATCTTCTTCTCACTCTTCTATGTGCTGCGTGGCGCCGCAGAGAACAAAATTGGTGTCAGCTTCATGGATGAAGCTCTCACACAGAGCTTTAATGCTGCATCGGTGTTTGGTGCTCCGCTGAAGATGACCTTTACCCAGGGCTGGGAAGCTCAGCAGTGGAGTGTCGTGATTTTGCTCGGCATCATTGTGATTCTCATGATCGCATCGCAGTTCTTCACCCAACTGCAAATCATGTCGAAGAACGTCAGCGATGAAACCAAGGCATCACCGATGTACCGTCAGCAGAAGATCATGCTGTACATCATTCCTTTCGCATTCCTCTTCTCCGGTGTTGCCTTCCCACTGGCACTGAATATCTACTGGTTCACCTCAAACCTGTGGACCATGGGTCAGCAGTTCATTGTGATTCAGAACATGCCGACCCCGGGTAGTGAGGCGTGGCGTACCCGCCAGGCGAAGCTCCGTGCAAAAGGCAAACTGACCGATGATGAGGCGGCCGAGATGGATCGCATCGAGGGCAAGACTGAATCAGAGGGTCAGCGACAGCAACCGATCAGCGCAAAACGCGCAAAGAAGAAGAAGTAACGGATCAGGCATGAGCGAACACATTCAAGACGAACGAACTGCTTCGACGACGACCGAAGAACTCGAGGCTGAGGGCGACTTCGCAGCGGACTACATTGAGGGCTTGCTGGATCTTGCAGATCTCGATGGCGACCTCGATATTTCGGTTGCGAGTTCGCGGGCATAGCTGTCGGTCACGGGTGGTGGAGAAAACCTAGAACGATTGGCAATGCCCTATACCGTTCAGGCACGCCAAGACCTCACCCGCATCGCAGTGCAAAACCAGACCGGCCGTTTCTCGCGACTGATCCTTGATATTGGTGGCTCACGAGACGCTCGCGCGACTGAGCTTCGCAGCCTCGTTGACGCGGCAATTGCCCAAATTGTGGCGGGGCGTGACGAGGTAGAGCTTGAGCCAATGTCGTCATACGAGCGCAAACTGGTGCACGATATTGTCGCCGAGCAGGG
>JAAZFP010000368.1 GCA_012511645.1 Microbacteriaceae bacterium | reverse complement strand
GTCCCACGTCGCTCCCTCGCTCTATTGATGTCGTAGAGCTCAAGCATAGCCACCCAAGGTGGCTCTGCGATAGCACACACCTGCTCCGAAATCAGGCAAACAGATCGCCGGCGCCCCAAAATGCCAGAAAGGGCCCGAGCGATACTCGGACCCTTTCTCAGCGTTGGTGACGGTTAGCGCGCAGCGCTGCCGTCGACACATGAAGATCGCTCGCGATCTTCACTCATTGACACTGCCTGTCAAGATTGCGGTGACGGTTAGCGCGCAGCGCTGCCGTCAACGTAATCTTCATCGGTCTGGCTCCAGGCGAAGAGCTTGCGCAGGTCGCGACCGGTGGTTTCGATCGGGTGCTGCTCGCCCTTGGCACGAAGCTCGAGGAACTCCGCGCCGCCGTTTTCCTGGTCTTCGATGAAGCGCTTGGCGAATGCGCCCGACTGCACGTCGGCGAGCACGGCCTGCATGTTCTCCTTGACGCGGGGATCAACGACGCGTGGGCCTGAGACGTAGTCACCGTACTCGGCGGTGTCGCTGACCGACCAGCGCTGCTTGGCGATGCCGCCTTCGAACATGAGGTCGACGATGAGCTTGAGCTCGTGCAGCACCTCGAAGTAAGCAATCTCGGGCTGGTAGCCAGCCTCGGTGAGGGTTTCGAAGCCGTACTGCACGAGCTGCGAGACGCCACCGCACAGCACGGCCTGCTCGCCAAAGAGGTCGGTTTCGGTCTCTTCGGTGAAGGTGGTCTTGATGACGCCGGCGCGAGTGCCGCCGATGGCCTTGGCGTATGACTTTGCGGTCTCCCAGGCGGTGCCGGTGGCGTCGACCTCGACAGCGATGATGTCGGGGATGCCTCGTCCAGCAACAAACTCGCGACGCACGGTGTGGCCGGGAGCCTTGGGTGCGACGAGGATCACGTCGACGCCCTCGGGCGCTTCAATGTAGCCAAAGCGAATATTGAAGCCGTGTGCGAAGGCAAGGGTCTTGCCGGGCTTCATGTGCTGCTTGATCGACTCGGTGTAGATGTTGCGCTGGTGCTGGTCGGGCGCGAGGATCATGATGAGGTCTGACCACTCTGCAGCATCGGACACGTTCATGACGGTGAAGCCTGCTTCTTCTGCCTTGGCTGCTGACTTTGAGCCGTCCTTGAGCGCAATGACAACCTCGACGCCCGAGTCGCGAAGGTTCATTGCGTGGGCGTGGCCCTGTGAGCCGTAGCCGACTACGGCTACCTTCTTGCCCTGGATGATCGACAGGTCTGCGTCGTCGTCGTAATACATCTCGGCCATGAGTTTGGGTCTCCCTTTGTGTGTTGGTGTGTAACTCTGCGGAGGGTTCGCAGGGTGGCTAGTGGTGTCGCGCGCTAGTTCTTGTACACGCGTTCGGTGATGCTCTTTGATCCTCGCCCGACGGCGATGAGGCCAGATTGTGCGATCTCTTTGATGCCATAAGGCTCGAGCACGCGCAGGAACGCCTGGATCTTGCCGGTGTCACCGGTGACCTCGATCACGAGCGCGTCGGTGACAACGTCAACGACGCGGGCGCGGAAGAGGTTGACCGCTTCGAGCACATGCGAACGGCTCTGGTGGTCAACGCGCACCTTGATGAGCATGTGCTCGCGCTGCACCGACTGTGATTCTTCAAGCTCAACAATCTTGATGACGTTGATGAGCTTGTTGAGCTGCTTGGTGACCTGTTCGATCTGCACGTCGTCTTCATCGACCACAACGGTGATGCGCGAAAGACCGGCGACTTCGGTTGGGCCCACTGCGAGCGACTCAATGTTGAAGCCGCGGCGGGCGAAGAGCCCGGCAACTCTGGTGAGCAGGCCTGGCTTGTCTTCAACGAGAAGGCTGAGAACGTGACGGCTCATGGTTACTCCTCCTCCCACTGGGGGCTGTGCTGCAGGGCGTACTGAATGTCGCTGTTCGAGGTGCCCTGGCGAACCATCGGCCACACCATGGCGTCTGCGCTGACCACAAACTCGATCAGCACGGGTCGGTCGTTGGTTTCGAGCGCGAGCTTGATCGCGTCGTCGACCTGATCTTCGCGTTCCACTCGGATCGACAGGCACCCGTAGGCGTCACCGAGCTTCACGAAGTCTGGAATGCGCGGGGATCCGTGCCCGGTATTGAGCTCGGAGTTCGAGTAGCGACCTTCATAAATGAGCGTCTGCCACTGGCGAATCATGCCGAGGGACGAGTTGTTGATGACGGCAACCTTGATCGGGATCTCATTCACGGTGCACGTGGCGAGCTCTTGGTTCGTCATTTGGAAGCAACCGTCACCGTCGATCGCCCAGACCACGCGGTCGGGCTCGGCAACCTTGGCACCCATGGCAGCGGGAACCGCGTAGCCCATGGTGCCGGCACCACCGGAGTTGAGCCACGAGTTCGGGCGCTCATACTGCACGAACTGTGCTGCCCACATTTGGTGCTGGCCAACGCCCGCGACGTAGATGCCCTCTGGGCCGGTCAGTTCGCTGATGCGCTGAATGACGAACTGTGGGGCCAGCAGTCCGTCGCTGGTCTCTGAGTAGCCGAGGGGGAACTTCTCTTGCATCGTGTGAAGCCTGCTCCACCACTCGCTGGTGTCAGCGAAGTCTCGCGTGGCTTTCGCGGTTGAGATGGCGGCAATCAGATCACTG
>JAAZFP010000367.1 GCA_012511645.1 Microbacteriaceae bacterium | reverse complement strand
CGAATGATCTGCTCGTTCATCGCCTTCGACCAGCCATAAGGGTTCGTGAGGCCGACACCCACCGGGTGCTGCTCATCCTGCGGCACATACTGTGGATCGCCATAGACCGTCGCGCTCGAGCTGAACACCAGCTTCGTCACGCCCCGCTCTTGCATGAGCTCGAGCAGGTTTAGGGTCGAGACGAGGTTTGTGCGGTAGTAGCGGGTCGGCTGCTCGACTGATTCACCGACGGCCTTCAGGCCTGCGAAATGAATGACCGCGTCGAAGGTGTGGCCTGCGAGTGCGTCGCGAGTTGCGTCACCATCGACGAGGTCAGCCTCGACCACCGGAATGCTCTGGCCCGTCAGCTCTTCGATCCTGTGTACCGACTCGGGGCTGCTGTTCGAGAAATCATCGAGCACCAGCACCTCGTGGCCATGCTGGATGAGCACCAGGGCCGTATGAGAACCAATGGAGCCAGCACCGCCAGTCAAAAGAACACGCATGATCCAAGCGTAGAAGGTCGCAGCCGTATGTTGCTGATAACCCGCCGACGCACTGCCGTCATGAATCAGCCATCCCAGCAGAACGTGACCTGCCAACCATAGAATGAGAAGTGTGGGGGGACACAGACTGAACTGTTAATTCGCGGCACACCGGAGGACCATGGCGACACTCACCGTGATCGGGGAGCCATTCCCTGATATTGAGGCACGCGTGCAGGCCTCTGCCGCGCGCTGCCTCACAGATGCGGTTGCCGTGGCTGCACCACGGGGGTGCTCGGCCCGGTTGATTCTCGCCCGCGACGCGGTGTTTCCGCAGCTCGAGTCGCCCAAGGCGCGGGTTGAATCGGTGCCGCTCAACACGGGCGCGCTTCCCATTCTCTGGCGAGCCGGTGCGACCGCCCGCCCGCTCGATGGCGAGTTCGTGCACGCGGTCACCCCGCTCGTGCCGCTGCGCAACCGAAGAGAAGATGACGGGTCGCAAACCTCGGTGATGGTGCCGCACACCCTCGCCTGGCACGCGCCAGAGCTCATGGGTGCCACTCACGCAAAGGCCTTTCGCAGCTTCGTAAAGCGGGCCGCAAAACTTGCCGACGTGCTGCTCGCACCAAGCCACGCCGTCGCGACTGACCTTGAAGAACTGACCGGCCTCGAGGTGCGAGTGCTGCAGCTCGCACCGCCACGAGAGTTTCTGCCTGCTGAAGATTCTGCCGGCACTCGAGCAGAGTTGGGCCTGCCCTCGCGCTACGTCGCGACGACCGCGCTGCCCGGCGACCACGGTCGCCTCGGCTGGCTGCTCGACGCGATGCAAAACGACGCGAGCCTGCCGCCGCTCGTGGTGCTGCACCTTGGCACCGATCCGCTGCCCCCTGTGCGCGAAGCGCTCGCAGAGCGCGTGCATGTCGTGCAGGTTGAAGAACTGCATGAGATCGGCGCCGTCATTTCTGGCGCGCTCCTGCTTGCCCTCCCTCAGGTGATGATCGGCGCTGGCTTTGAAGTGCTCGGTGCGCTCGCTGCGGCGGTGCCCGTGTTGCACGCCGACTGCGCTGCCACCGCCGAGCTCGCCATCGACGGTGGGGTGCGGGTTGAGAATGAGGCGGAGTTTGCAGCGGCGCTTGCGCGGCTCACTGAGGGTGATTCCGAAGGTGGCGCCTCAGCAGAGCTGCGCCAGTTGCGCGCCTTCGCCGAAGACCGCAGCCGCAGCTTCAGCTGGCAGGTCACCGCCTGGCAGTTGTGGGAGCTGCACGCAAACCTGTAGCTCGGCTCATACGGCCGCCCGCCTCCGGTCGCCCCCTCCGGTCACCCATCGACAGCGCGCAAGCCACCGTTTCGCAGCGCATACCCGTAGGCGAGCGTGGCAGCGAACAGGCCCATCACAGCGATGAACCCAACGGTGCCCGGCCACCCGGCTGCCGCAAAGGCGAGGCCACCGACCCACCCGAGCAGGCTTGATCCAGAGTAGAAACCCAGGTTATAGAGCGGCGGAACCATGCTCTGCGCCACCTGCGAGCGACGCGGGCCAAGCGTGCTGGCAATCGTGTGGGCCCCAAAGAACCCGCCCGTGAGCAAAATGAGGCCACCCACCACTGCGATGAGCGAAGGCAGCAGTGTGAGCGCCACCCCAACGAGCATCACGCCGATGCTCGCGAGCAGGGCTCCGGTCGGCGTGAGCCTCGGCGCCAACTTCCACACCTGCTTTGAGGCCACCGCTCCCGCGAGATAGGCAAGAAAGATGAGTGACACCTCGGCGAGCGAGAGATAAAAGGGCGCCTGCTGCAGGCGGAACGTCAGATAGTTGTAGGCCGACACAAAAGCGCCCATCAACAGGAACGCCTGGCACACTGAGACAAGCACACCGGGGTTCTTGAGGTTTGCGAGCACACCCCGCAGCATCGGCACTGGCGCCGGCCTCACTTTGGTCGCAGGAACGACCAGCATGAACGCGACAGCAGCCAGCGCAGCGACCACGCTCACGGTAAGCAGCCCCATGCGCCAGCCTCACAAATCTGCGACCGTGGCCGCGATGATGCGCCCGCTCAGCCCACCAATCGTGTTGCCAGCGATGAAGGTTCCGACGGCGGCGCCAAGCACCCGAGGTGACACGGTCTCGGCGAGCGTCGTCACTGCCAGGGCGGGGATGCCTGCGAGTGCAAGCCCTTCAATGAACCTGACCACGACGATCGCGCCGAATGTCGGCGCTAACGGCAGCAGCAGGCCAGCGACGACCCCGGCAATCACCGCCCAGCGCATCGCACGCACCCGCCCAATGCGATCTGACAGCACCGCCCAGGGCAACACTCCAGCCGCGACACCGATCGTTGCCGCACCAACCGCCCACGATGAGGTGCCAGCGCTCAGGCCGAACGCGTCAGCAAGATCTGGCAACAGGCCCTGCGGTGAATAGAGTTGCACAAACGCGGTGACACCCGCGAAGAACAGGGCGATGAGTGCGCGCCGGTAGGTAGGTGAGCCGATGAGTGCGCGCGGATCCTTGGGGTCTGAGCTGGTGCTGGTG